>JAGGTG010000074.1 GCA_021163905.1 Candidatus Aerophobota bacterium | reverse complement strand
AGGGGGAGCAGCGCAAGCGTTGAGGGGGAAATGCGAAGCATTGCCCCCTCAATTATCTTGACCCAAAAGCTACATTGTGGTAAATTTTTAGCGAGGTAAAAAATGCTTAATAATTTTTTTAATCCCGGCTCAATTGCTGTTGTTGGTGTTAGCCTGGAAAAGGAAAAACTCGGAAATCAAATATTAAAAAATATAATTAATGGAGGTTTTGAAGGAGATATTTTTCCGGTTAATAAAAAGGCAACCACATCAACTTATTTAAACGGGCTGAGGGTTTACCCTGATTTAAAGGAAATCCCTGCAAAAGTTGATCTTTGTATTGTTGTTGTTCCTGCAGTATATGTTATCCCGGTAATTGAGGATTGTGGAGAAAAGGGGGTAAGCTCAGCAGTTGTAATTACAGCCGGATTTAAAGAAACAGGTAAAAAGGGAGCCGAGTTAGAAAGTAAGCTGGCAAAAATAGCTAAAGATCTGGGAGTTAGGATTTTAGGACCAAATGTTCTTGGAATAATTGATACTCATAGCAATTTAAATGCCTCCTTTGCCCCTACTTATCCACCATCTGGAAATATAGCTTTTATCTCACAGTCAGGTGCTCTTGGGTGTGCTATTTTAGATCAGTGTAGAGGAGAAGGAGTGGGTTTATCCAAATTTATAAGCTTGGGCAATAAGATGGATCTCGATGAGGTTGATTTTATCTCTTATCTCAAGGATGACCCTCAAACTAAGGTGATTCTTGGATATCTTGAGAATATTGGAAGAGGGAAGGAATTTATAAGGGTTGCAAAAAAGGTAGTTAAAGAAAAACCCATTATAATGATAAAATCAGGAAGATCCAAGGCAGGAAGAAGGGCAGCATCTTCTCACACAGGAGCTCTTTCCGGAGCCGATGAAGCCTACGATGTTGCATTTAAAGAAATTGGGATAATAAGGGCAAAAACTCTAACAGAGGCTTTTGAAATGGCTCGAGGTTTTTCCTTTCAGCCTGTTCCCAAGGGAGATAAGGTTCTTCTGCTTACCAATGCAGGTGGAGCAGGGATTATGGCTACAGATGCCTGTGAGGATTATTCGTTAAATTTAACATCTTTAACAGAGGATTCTGTAAAAAAGCTAAAGGAAAAACTTCCCCCGGCAAGCTCAATATCAAATCCTCTGGACATCCTTGGGGATGCTGATCCGGATCGCTACAGGTTAGCTTTAGATACTGTTTTGCAGGATCCAAATTTAGATGCGATAATTCTACTACTTACACCTCAAACAACTACCAATCCAGAAGGAGTGGCTAAAGTTATAGATGAGCTTACTAAAAAAAAGGAAAAAACAATTCTGAGCTGTTTTATGGGAGGAGAAATGGTAAATCCAGCTATTTCCATTCTTAATAAGGCAAAAATTCCCAATTACAAAGAGCCTGAGGCAGCAGTGAGAGTGCTGCGAAATATGATAAATTATAGATTTATTCGAGAAAGGAAAGAGGAAAAGGTAGAATTTTTCCAGGTTGATAAGTCTGATGCGGAAAGAATTTTAAAAGAGGAAATGAAAAAGGGGCATTTTGAGGTAGGAGGAGTAAATGCTCTCAGGGTAATGAGTGCTTACGGTATTCCTACAGTTGATAATTATCTCGTTCGGACTCCAGAGGAAGCTGTGCAGGTGGCAAGGAAGATCTCAGGACCTGTGGTAATGAAGATAGAATCTCCAGCAATAATTCATAAGTCAGATATAGGAGGAGTAAAGCTTAATGTTAGTGTTGATCAAGTTGAGAGTAGCTTTAATCAGATAATGGAAAATGCTGAGAGATTTTTGCATGGTGATGATGAAATAGTTGGCATTTCCATACAACCTATGCTTAAAGAGGGAAAAGAAGTTCTTATAGGTGCAATACGTGATGTAACTTTTGGTTATCTGATAAGATTTGGGTTGGGAGGTAAATACGTGGAGCTTTTCCGGGACTTTTCTACAAAACTCGTTCCTCTTACTCCTTCAAAGGTAGAGGAGATGATTGATGAGACAAGGATAATTTCAAGACTTTTAAAGGGATTTAGAGATGAAGGTCCCTCTGACATAAACCTGGTGAGGGATTCTCTTTTAAGACTTTCCCGGTTAGTTCAGGATATTCCCTGGATAGAGGAAATAGAGGCAAATCCCCTTGTTGTATGGGAAAAAGGAGGGGTAATAATTGATGCCAGAATCAGGATAAGAAAGGAGGGTTAAATGGGTGTACCCAAGAAGAAAACTTCACGATCCAGAAAGAAGAACAGACAGGCCCATCAAAAACTCAAATCTCCGGTAATTAGTTTTTGTCCTCAATGCAAAGCTGCTAAACTACCCCATTTTGCCTGTCCGGAATGTGGTTACTATAAAGGAGAAGTAGTAGTTATTAAAAAAGAGAAAAGTAAAAAATGAAAGTAGCTGTAGATGCTATGGGAGCCGAGAAGGGGATATCTACAGTGATTGAGGGCTCTCTTGCAGCTATTGCTGAAAATCCTGATATTGAGATAATTTTAGTGGGTGATGGTGAAAAAATTCAAGATGAAATTAAAAGACTTAATGTAAGTAAGGTTCCTTTTTCTATAGTTTCAGCTTCTCAGGTAGTTACAATGGAAGATTCGGCTGTAGTCCCTCTGAAGGAGAAGAAAGATTCCTCAATTTCTGTAGGTCTTGATCTGGTAAAGAATGGTAGGGCGGATGCTTTTATCAGTGCAGGAAATACTGGAGCTGTAATGGCCACCAGCCTTGTAAAACTCGGTAAGTTAAAAGGAGTTATACGTCCCTGTCTTGCTGCTGTTTTTCCTACTTTTAATGGAAAGGAGGTGCTACTTGTAGATGTAGGCGCTAATGTTGACTGCAAGCCAAACCATCTGTTTCAATTTAGTGTAATTGGCAGTGTTTATGCCTATAAGGTTTTAAAAGTAAAGAATCCAAGAGTTGCACTGCTTAATATAGGATCCGAGGAAAATAAGGGTAATGATATAATAATAGAGACCTTTAAGCTATTAAAAAATTCCTCTCTTAACTTTATTGGCAACATAGAGGGAAAGGATATAACCAGTGGAAAGGTAGAGGTTGTAGTTTGTGATGGATTTGTTGGTAATATTATTTTAAAATTTGCAGAGGGATTTGCCATAACCACTCTTTCTATCATGGATAAGGAAGCTAAGAGAAGTATGCTTGGAATGGGAAGTTTTTTATTTCGGAGATGGTTTAAGAGGATAAAGTTATCCTTAGACTATGCTGAGTACGGTGGAGTTCCTCTTCTTGGGGTCAATGGAATCTGTATTATAGCTCACGGAGCATCCTCCAGCAAAGCTATAAAAAACGCTATAAAGGCAAGTTATCGATTTTCAAAAGTGGGGATTAATCGTAGTATAGAAAGTGCACTAAGAGGGATAAAGGTAAAGGTATGAAATATGAAATTAAGAAGAGCTAAAATTATAAGTACAGGTTCTTATATTCCAGAAAAAGTGGTTACCAATGCCGATCTTGAGAAAATGGTGGAGACTTCGGATGAATGGATATCAACTCGAACGGGAATTAAAAAAAGACATATAGCAAGGGATGATGAGGCGGCGTCGGATCTTGCCTATATGGCATCTGTTAGGGCTCTTGAAAAAGGCGGCATCTCTCCTGATGAGCTTGATATGATTATTGTAGCTACAATTACTCCCGATATGCTTTTTCCTGCAACTGCCTGTATTCTTCAGGATAGATTAGGAGCGCGGAAGATACCTGCTTTTGATCTGGAAGCTGCCTGTTCAGGATTTTTGTATGGGCTTTCTGTAGCAAATCAGTTTATATCCACCGGTGTTTATCGGACAATTCTTGTTGTTGCCGCTGAGGCTCTTTCTAAAATCATTGACTGGGAGGATAGGAATACCTGTGTTATATTTGCCGATGGAGCAGGAGCGGCTATAGTTAAAGCATCTGATGATGACAGTGGAATAATCTCCTGTTATCTTGGAGCTGACGGTAGTGGTGCTAATCTGGTGGGTGTTCCTGCTGGAGGATCGAGAATGCCTGCTAGCGTGGAAACTGTTAAACAGCGTCAGCACTATATGAAAATGAAAGGCAATGAACTTTTTAAAAGAGCAATAAAGATAATGGTCCAGGCTGTTGATAGGACATTGAAAATGGGTAACTTGACTTATGAAGATCTTGATTTTTTTATACCACATCAGGCCAATATAAGGATTATTCAGGCTGTAACAAAGAGAATAAACCTTCCCATGGAGAAAGTCTACATAAATCTGCATGAGTGTGGAAATATGTCTGCTGCTTCTATTGCTGTAGCTCTGGATCAAGCATTGGATGAGGGAAAGATTAATAAGGGTGATAAGGTGCTACTTACATCATTTGGAGGTGGACTTACCTGGGCTTCAATAATTATGGAATGGTGATAAATTAATGAGAAATACAGTGCCTAAGATAGGGTTTTTTTTAGTCTTGTTTTTTGTCTTTACTCCTTATCTTCAGGCCCAGGGAGATAGGATATTTTTGCTTGATCAGGGTTTATCATTGGTTGAGCAAAGAAGAGTTGTTGTCCTAAAGAAAGGAATAAATAAAATAATTTTTAGTCCACTTCCCGAAGGAATGGTTAAAGAATCGATCTATCCCCAGCTTAAGGGATGCAGGTTTCTGGAGCAGAGTTTTTCTTCGCCTTCCAGTTTAACATGGAAGGTAAATTCAAAAATTGATGGACAGGAAGAGTTAAAAGTTACCTATCTTACAAAGGGAATTAACTGGAAGATTAGCTATCAAATGGAAATAGACGAAAAAGAGAGGTATTTTAATCTGTTTGCCTGGCTTAGTCTGGAAAATAAAACTGATATGAGCTTCTCATCTGTAAAATTAGCATTTGTTAGGGAGAGAGTATTTCAATCTCAGATTAAGAAAGAAGGTGATTTATCTTCCCCGGGAAATCCTTCTAAAAAAGTTAATCTTAATCCTTTAGTTCAGTCTAACATCAGGATAGATGTTAAAGGAGAGGATATTATATATTATCTTAATATGCCAGTTGAACTTGAGAAAAATCAGGCTAAAACTTTTTTGATCTTTTCTCTCTTAAATGTGCCTGTTAGCAAGGTGTATCTTTTTGATGGAGAAAAGTACGGAGATGAGGTTAGAGAAGAAATTTCTTTTAAAAACCTGTTTGATAGTAATCTTAATTTTTTCCTTCCAGCGGGTAAGATTTATATCTTCAGGGATATTTCTGAAGGGGAAAAGCTTTTTGTTGGAACTCAAGACTTACCTCAGGTTCCTCCAGATGCTCAGAGTTTTATTTATCTCAGGTCGGCAAGAGGAATAACCGGTAGAAGGATTCAGACTTTTTATAAAGAGGTGCAGCTTGGCCCTGTGGAAAAAAATATCTATAAGAAGGAAGTGGCCAGAGAATATGGATATCAATTGATATTTTTCAATTCACGAGCTACTCCAGTTGTGATTAAAGTTGTAGAACACCTGTATGGCTTCTGGGAAATTCTGGAAAGTAACCCTCAAAATTACCGTGAGATGAGAGATAGAATAATTTATGAGTTAAATGTTCCTCCTCATACAGAAAAAATTATAAAATACAGAGCAAGAATAATATAAAAATATATAATAAAATAAATTTGGTTGTAGGGAGGTTTAGATGCCCATTTTGACAAAAAATATAAGAAATGTGGCTATTGTTGGTCAGCAGGGTTCAGGAAAAACCACACTGACGGAGGCTATTTTATATCGTACGGGTGCAATTAGTAAAATGGGGAGTACAAAGGATGGAAGTACGGTAACTGACTACGACCGATTGGAGAAAGAGAGGGGATTTACTATAAATCCATCACTTGTTTACACTACCTGGAAGGATAAAAAAATTAATTTGATAGATACTCCCGGATTTCCTGATCTAATAGAAAAGGTGCGCAGTATTTTGAAGGTAGTGGAAATATCACTTATGCTTTTATCTCCAGATACCATTTCCGGTAGTGAGATAAGAAGAGTTTATAGTTATTCAGAAAAGGAAAAGCTCTCTTACCTGATCTTCCTGAATAAAATAGAAGGTGGGGAAATAAATTTCCCCGCTGTTCTTGAGCAAATAAAAAAACAGCTGAATTTAAATCCTCTTCCCCTGACCTATCCTTTTGTTAAAGATAAAAAGGTGGTGGGAATAATAGATCTTATAAGGATGAAGGGAATAGTTTATACTCAGGGCGAAGGTCGGGAGGAGGATATACCGGAGGAGTTAATCTCAACTGTTACAGATTTTAGAGAAAAGTTAATGGAGAACGTTGCCGAAACAGATGATCAGCTTATAGAAAAGTATCTTGAAAACGGAGATCTAACCGAGGAAGAAATAAAACAGGGGCTTAAAGAAGGTATTCTCAGTGGTAAATTAATTCCTCTTTTAACCGGATCTGCCTTAAGTGGGATGGGGGTTGATGTACTTCTCGATATACTTGTCGATTTTTTCCCTTCTCCCGACTGGAGGGGTTCAGTTAAGGGTATGCTTCCGGGAAAAGAAGATGAGCAGGTAGAGAGGAAGGTGGATTCCTCTCAACCACTTTGTGCCCAGGTGTTTTTTACACTTTCCGAAATGCATCTTGGAGAGGTTAGCTTCATTAAAGTATTTTCCGGGAATCTTTCTTCTGGAAGTTCTGTATACAACGCTGGTAAAAACGAGGATGAGAAAATAGGGCAGATCTATTTGATGAGAGGTAATAAAAGAGAGGAGACTCCTCAACTTGTGGCAGGAGATATGGGTGCTCTTACCAAACTTAAAAGCGCAGAAACAGGTGATACATTTTCTACAAGGGATAATCCTGTTGTTTTACCCCGGGTAGAATTTCCCGAGACAAATACATTCATTGCATTGAAACCAAAAAATGAGAAAGATGAGCAGAGGTTAAGTACAGTTCTTGCCCGTCTTGCAAAAGTTGATCCTCTCTTAAAAGTGGAGGTGGATAAAGAATCCGGTCAAACTATTCTTTCCGGAATGGGAGAAGTTCATCTTGAGCTTGTAATTGATAGAATAAAAAAAGATTTTAATATAGATGTGGAGACAGAGGAACCAGAGATCCCCTACAGAGAAACAATTACTGCATCGTCAGAAGCTCAGGGAAAGTATAAAAGGCAGTCAGGTGGAAGAGGACAGTATGGAGACGTATGGCTTAGAATAAAACCTCTACCTCGAGGAGAAGGTTTTAAGTTTGTTGATGAGATAAAAGGTGGAGTGGTTCCAGCACGTTTTATCCCATCTGTTGAGAAGGGTGTAAGGGAGGCTATGAAAAAGGGTAATTTGGCTGGTTATCCTATGGTTGATATGGAGGTAACCCTGTTTGATGGTTCTTATCATTCTGTTGACTCATCTGACATTGCCTTTCAAATTGCAGCCTCCATGGGGTTAAGAAAGGCTGTAGATATGGCCAATCCCATACTTCTTGAGCCTATTATGGAACTTGAAGTGGAGGTTCCCAGTGATTGTCTGGGAGATGTTAATGGAGACCTCAGCAGCCGGAGAGGTAAAATATTAGAGGTTCAACCTCTGGGAGGAAGGGAAAGGATTAAGGCTAATGTCCCCTTATCAGAGCTTCGTAACTACTCCACAACTCTTAGGTCTATAACCCAGGGAAGGGGTAGTTTTACCCAGAGATTTTCCCACTATGAGAGAGTTCCCGATGAAATAGCTCAAAAGATCATCTCTCAGAGAAAAAGCAAAAAGGAAAGTTAAGTTAAAATGATAGCCATCTTAATAAAAAAATACAGGTGGGTAAGGGATAATTTATTCAGGCAGTATTTTGAGGCAGCTTTAGGATACAAAATAGTTCTTTCCCTTTCCATGGCTTCTCTTACCGGTCTTGCGGCACAGATAAGAATTCCTCTTCCCTTTACTCCGGTTCCAATTACGCTGCAGACCTTTGCCGTTCTTTTAAGCGGAATAGTGCTTGGTAGATGGGCAGGGGTATCGCAGCTTTTCTATATTGGGCTTGGAGTTGCAGGTGTTCCCTGGTTTGCGGGATGGGGAAGCGGGATTACCCATCTTTTAGGACCAACCGGAGGATATATAGCTGGATTTGTCGCTGCCTCCTTTTTTATTGGAAAGATGGTTGAGGTTTCTGTAAAATCGAGGAATTTTTTCTCCCTTCTTTTACTGATGTTGATAACAAATTTTCTTTTTATCCATGGTTTTGGACTATTTTATCTTTACATCTGGTTTGTTTTATTTAAAACTATCCCCGCAGGATTTTTTCAATTATTTAAGATAGGAACAATGCCCTTTATTCCCGGAGATGTAATTAAGGCTACAGTAGCTGCGCTCCTTGCAAGGACTCTTGCGCCTAATCTTTTAAAAAAACACTCTGAATAAACATTTTGACATCAGTTTTACTTAAAATTTAGCCTGCTTGACCTTTAAAAAATCCTTTTGTTGTTTCTCAAATAAATTTATTTTTTTAAAAGGTGGCTCTTTAAAGAAATAATTGCCAGGCATTGCCCCTTTAATTCTGAAATTGGGACATTTTTTCCTTGAGACATCTTCTTTAAAGGGCTCCTGGGTATCCCTAAGGAAACCCTCTTTTTGGCGAGAAGATGAGCTTGCCCTTCACTAAAAAATAGCACAGCCAAAAAGCGGGAGGCCGAGCTGCAGTAAAGTTAGAGGTGATACCAAACTATAGCGAGGCCGGTTTCCGTGGGATACCCAGAGAGCCCTTTTGGGGGAGCAGCGCAGGCGTTGAGGGGGCGAAGCATTGCCCCCTCAATTAACTTGACCCAGGTACCCTTGGCAGATGGGAAAGAAATGAAAATGAAAGTAAACCTGAAAAAGAACTGCTGAAAAAACTGAATACCTTTCTAAAGAAGATGTAAAATACTTATTTTTTTCATTAATGGCTTAAGTGATGGAATATCCTCTTTTACTGTCTTCCACAAAATTTCAATATCCACCCCAAAATACTCATGAATCATCTTATCTCTCATTCCTGCCATTTTCTTCCAGGGAACTTGTGGATGTTTATCTCTAATAGACTTAGGAATATTCTTAGCAGCTTCTCCAATGACCTCGATACTTCTAATAACCGCATTTATTGTTTTTTTATCCTTAGAGAAATCCTTAAAATCCATATTTTCAATGAAGGACTCTATATCTTTTATAGAATTAAGTATATCCTGAAGGTAATCTCTGTAATCGCGCCTTTTCATAAGTAAATAGTTTCCTTGAGAATATGCTTTCCAATACGAGGTTTTAATGCTTTTTTGGATACAAGGTCAACTTTTGCAGAAAGCA
>JAGGTG010000225.1 GCA_021163905.1 Candidatus Aerophobota bacterium | reverse complement strand
TTCCAGATGAGGTTGAAGATGAGGAGTTTTTCGAAGTAGATGAGCATCCAAGAAGGGATACATCCCTGGAGAAATTATCTTCTTTAAAACCTGTTTTTAAAGAAAATGGAACAGTAACTGCAGGTAATGCCTCAGGAATAAATGATGGGGCAGCAGCTCTTGTATTGATGGGCGAGGAAAAATTAAAAAAATTGAAAAAAGAGCCTGTTGCCTACCTTACCGGATGGGAGGTAGCTGGAGTTGAACCTGAGTTCTTCGGTATGGGGCCAGTAATGGCGGTGAAGAAACTTCTAAGTAAAACTGGTCTGGACTTAAATCAGATAGATTTATTTGAAATAAATGAGGCCTTTGCCTCATCAACTATAGCCTGTATTCAGGAATTAGGGTTAGATAATAGAAAAGTGAACGTAAATGGAGGTGCAATTGCTCTGGGTCATCCTGTAGGAGCCACTGGAGTTATTATGATTGTAAAGCTTATCTCAGAACTAAAAAGAAGAGGGGCAAGATATGGGATTGCCACTATGTGTGTGGGAAGTGGTCAGGGAATGGCGGTTTTAATTGAATCGGTTTAGCTTGTTCTACGCTGAATTTGAGGCAATAGGGTAATCAATTCAAAAAGTGGAGATAAAAAATGGGGTTTGGTGGTTGTGGTAAAATAATTCGGGTAAATTTAAGTGAAGAAAAAATAGAGATTGAAAATATAAGTGAGGATGTTTTTGAAAAGTATCTATCCGGAAGTGGACTTGCTGCTAAAATTCTCTATGAGGAATTTAATCCTGCCCTAGAACCTCTTCATCCTTCATCTCCACTTGCTATGATTGCTGGCCTTTTAACAGGAACTCCTGTTCTTTGTGCCTGCAAATTATCAGTGTGTGCCAGATCTCCTCAAACCGGAATATGGGATGAAGCAACAGTAGGAGGCTATTTTGGGGCAGAGCTAAAGCGGACAGGTTATGATGGTTTAATAATTACTGGAAAGAGTGAAAAACCAGTTTATATTTGGATAACTCAAGATAAGATTCAGATAAAGTCAGCTGAGCATCTCTGGGGAAAAGACACGTTTTGCACTGTAGAACAGCTACTGAGGGAAACCGATCCAAGAGCAAGAGTTGCCTGTATAGGTCAGGCAGGAGAGAATCTTTGTGGGATGGCCTCAGTTATGGTTGATGGGTGGGAATCAAGAGCTGCAGCAAGAGGTGGCATGGGAGCAGTTATGGGATCTAAGAACCTTAAAGCTGTTGTGGTTAGAGGGAAAAGATACCCCGAGGTTAAAAATAAAAAAGAGCTAATCTCATCTATTCGAAAAACTCTTCCTTTTCTTAAACAAACTACCCAGGGGCTCCATGATTTTGGTACGGCAGTTGGAATGGCCTCTGGGGTGGAGCCTTCAGGTGATCTTCCCATTAAAAATTGGCTTCAGGGAAGATGGGAAAAAGGAGCAAAAAAAACTACTGGAGAGACTTTAGTAAAAAGATTTTTGGAAAGACACTATGGGTGTTTTGGCTGTCCCATCCGTTGTGGGAAGATTGTAAAGTTGAGAATCGGGGATGAGGAAAGATTAATGCATGGGCCAGAGTATGAGTCTAATGCCGCTCTGGGAGCGCTTTGTTTAAATGATAATCTTGAAAAGATCTCTCTTGCTAACGAGCTTTGTAACAGGTACGGTCTTGATACTATCTCTACTGGATCAGTGATAGCTTTTGTTATGGAGGCATTTGAGAAGGGTATAATATCTAATTTAGATACAGAGGGTCTTGAGCTAAAATGGGGAAATACCGGGGCAATGATTGAACTTATCCATAAAATAGCGAAGAGAGAAGGAATTGGTGATATTCTGGCCGATGGAACAAAAAAAGCATCTGAGAAAATAGGTAAAAATTCTATAGAATTTGCTGTCCATGTTAAGGGATTGGAACTTCCCATGCATGATCCACGTGCATTTGTCAGTATGGCTTTAACTTATGCTACTGGCAACAGGGGGGCTTGCCATAATGAATCCCTGGCTTATACCTTTGAAGAAGGACCTCCAGTTGAAGGAGTACCCTACAATCATTCTTTGTCTCCTCATGACTCTCAAGGTAAGCCAGAATTAATTGTAAGACTCCAGAATTACATGGCATCTTTAAATGCTCTTGGTCTTTGTAAATTTTTATTTTGTGGGAAAATAGGTCCTCCGAGGATAGCAGAATGGACAAACCTTGTTACAGGATGGAGTTTAACCGATGAGGAGCTTTTAAAAATAGGGGAAAGGCTTTTCAATCTTAAAAGAATGTATAACTACAAATTGGGAATTACTCGTAAGGATGATTTTCTTCCTCCAAGACTTTTAACCTGGGATAGGAAAGAGGGTGGAGCAAAAGGTAATCTTCCTCATTTGGGTAAAATGCTTAATGAGTACTACCAGCTTCGAGGTTGGAGCGAGGAGGGAGTTCCCATTAAAGAAAAATTAAAAGAATTAGGTCTGGAGAAAGTAAAGTAAGAATAGGTGAGCTAATAAGGAGGAGGTGAGAAAGGGGATCGGATAAAAAGATAAATTTTAACAAGGAGGAGACCTTGCGTAAAAAGATATTGTTTGTAAGTTTGGCGGTTTTTATCGTCTCCCTGATGGGAGGGACAATGTTAGTTCAAGCTGCAGAAAAACCTGTAAAACTCACTGTAGTGGGAGATGCTGGACATAACCAGAGACCGTGGGAATGGTATAAAAAAGATTTCCTAAAGCTATATAATGTTGACCTCAAAATTGTTGGGGTTCCTTTTGCTGAAGTTTATGAAAAAGAAAAAATAGAATTTGTAACCCATACCGGTGCCTATGATATTGTTACTTTTTATCCCAAGTATCTCGGTGATTTTGCTGGAAACGGCTATCTTTATCCTCTGGATGAGTTTATAGCGAAACTCGATCCACATCTGGAAGATGTTACCCCTGGATACAGAGATTTTTACTGCAAATACAAAGGAAAAATCTACGCTCTTCCTTATGATGGTGATATTTTAAACCTTTACTATCGAAAGGATCTTTTTGAAAATCCTGAAGAGAAAGCCAATTTCAAAGCAAAATACGGCTATGAACTTAGACCTCCCAAAACATGGAAAGAGTATAAAGATGTAGCTGAGTTTTTTACCAGGAAAAAAGGAGAAACCTTAGCTGGTAAGGTTCTGCAGAGAGATTTTTACGGAACTGCTTTTTATGGCCAAAGAGACTGGTGCTGGGCCTGGTGGGGTAATAGATTTGCATCTTATGGAGGGGTTTATTTTGACGAGGATACTATGGAGCCAATGATCAACTCTCCTGCTGGGGTGAAAGCTCTTGAAGATATGATAGAGATTAAAAAATACTGCCCTCCTAACGTTCTTGCCTTTGGATATGAGGAACTGAAGGATGCCTTCCTCAATGGAGATACAGCCATGGTTATCCAGTGGCCCTGCGTTGGCAAGAAGGGAGCTGATCCTGCTCAGTCAAAGATTGTAGGAAAAATTGGTGTTACTACTGTTCCCGGAGTAATAAAAGATGGAAAGCTCTATCGACGTGCTATGATGCCATGTGGTAGAGTTTTGGGAATAGCTAAAGAATCCGAGTATCCCTGGAAAGCTTATCAGGTAATCTGGCATGTTTCTTATAAAACCAGCATGGATGATGTCTCCACTGCTAAAACTGGACTTGATCCTTATAGATACTCTCATTTCCAGCATCCAGAGGAATATGAGATGTTCCCGACCATAGAAGCCGCAAAGATATATCTGGAGGGTGTTAAATCTAATATGGAAGCGGGTTATCCAGAACTGGTTATTCCCGGAGCAGAGCAATACGAGGATGTTCTGGGAAGAAAGATAACGGAGGCACTTAGTGGTAGTAAGAGTGCTAAACAGGCTCTTGATGAAGTTGCCAAGGAATGGGATAAAATAACTAACAGATTTGGTAGAGAAAAGCAAAAACAGTTATACAGGAATCTGGTAGCTGGTTGGAGAAAAGCAGGATTGTGGAAATAAGAAATTAAGGGGGGGCAGAATTCTCATACTGCCCCCCCTTAGGACTTTATAGTAAAATGAAAGAAAGACATAAGGTAAACTGGGAAAAGGCAATGCCTTTTCTTTTTATTCTCCCCTGCGTTGGAATCTTACTTGCTATTTCTATTTTTCCTTTGATTTATTCTCTGTGGCTTAGCTTTAACTCCTGGGAACTGGCAATGGGTTTTCCTCCTGAATTTATCGGGGTTGGCAATTACATAAGACTTTTCCTGGAACCAAGATTCTGGAACGCAATGCTCAATACAGGCAGGGTTCTTCTTTTTGGCGTAGGTTCTCAATTTTTAATAGGTCTTGCTATTGCCATATTACTGGATAGGTTAATTCGAGGGAGAACTTTGATCACCACACTTTTTCTTCTCCCGATGGTAATAGCTCCTGTAGTGGTAGGATGTACCTGGAGACAAATTTATCATTATGAATACGGACCCCTTAACTACATTCTCCGAGGAGTGAACTTATCGGCAATTCCCTGGTTATCCAATCCCAATTTTTCCTTATCTTCTGTTATAATTGGTGATACCTGGGAGTGGACTCCATTTATGATGGTGGTTATACTGGCCGGTCTTCAATCTATACCAGAGGAGCTGCGGGAAGCAGCAGCTATAGATGGGGCATCTAACTGGAAGATATTTACACATGTTCTTTTACCCCTCTTGAAACCTGTTATCATTGTAGCGATTTTAATTAGAGTAATGGATGCTTTTAAATTATTTGATCTTGTGGTATTGCTCACTCAGGGAGGACCAGGGGAGTCTTCAGAAACCATCACCTATTACAATTACTTAGTAGGATTTAAACATTTCAGCTTGGGATACGCTGCTGCTTTATCTTATATTCAACTGGTGGTCATAATTGTAATTGCTAACTTTTTCTTGAGATTTTTGAGAGAAAGAGAGACAAGATGATGAGAAAATGGCTCAGTAAAAAAGACGATTACTGGATTATACTGATTTTTGCAGCAATAGGGTTCCTTTTGCTTATTTTCTTAAGTCCAATGTTATGGATGTTTCTTACTGCTTTTAAAGATCGAGGAGAGATATTTACCTATCCACCGGTGTTTATTCCAAAAAAACCTGATTTTTATACTTTTGTGCACGGCTTGGAGCTTGGAGGAGCAAAGGGAATTTTAGATACCACAATTATTGCCGGCTCCTGTACTCTTATACCTTAGCAGTGGGAGCACTCGCTGCCTATAGCTTGGCAAGATTCAGGATCGGAGGTAAAAATTTGGCCTTCTGGATTTTATCTGTCAGAATGCTTCCTCCTATTGCTGTAGTCCTGCCTCTTTTTATATTTTACCAATCTCTGCGCTGGCTCGATACCTATCAGGCCCTGATAATTACCAATTCTGTTATGAATATTCCCTTTGCAGTGTGGATACTTAAAGGTTTCTTTGAAGAGCTTCCTTCTGATCTTGAAGATTCTGCCCTTGTTGATGGATGTAACCGTTTCCAGGCTTTTTCTCGAATATCTCTTCCTTTAGTTGCTCCTGGGCTTGTAGCTACTGCTCTTTTTTGTTTTATCTTCTCCTGGAATGAATTTCTCTTTGCCTTAATCTTAACCCGTTCTCATGTAAGACCTCTTACTGTGGTCATTACCAGTCTTATTGGAGGGCATGAGATACTATGGGGTGAAATATCAGCTGTTGGAACTATGGCCAGCATTCCCGTAATTGCTCTCGCCATATTTTTACAAAGATACCTGGTTAGAGGATTAACTCTTGGAGCTGTAAAAGGTTAATGATTAGAATTTTCTTTTTTTCTTTTGTGGTAATTTAGCTTTTCTGGATTACTCCATGGTATAGAAGTCTTTAAGAGTAAGGGTTCTTAAAAATTACCCCACGTTGAAGACCTTCCATTTGTGAAAGGTGGGAGATGTCTTTCATTTATTTTGGTTAAATCAACATCAAACTATCCACTTCAAATACTGCACATTTATATCTTAATCTCAATATCCTGATTTTATCAGTGTTGACAGGGGATTAATTTTGTGATAAAATAATTGAAAATAATTTTCAGTTAAAATTGCTATGGATATATCGATTGATGAATTTACCAGAAAGATTCGTTCCAGAGGATATAAATTAACTCCTCAAAGACGGGTAATTCTTGAGATTTTAATAAAGAATAAAGATAATCCGTTGACTCCAGAAGGAGTGTATAAACAGGTTAAAATATCCTGTTCAGAAGTAGGTTTAACTACTGTTTATCGAACGCTGGAATTACTAAGAAAAATAGGAGTGGTAAATCATGTCCATTTTCATGATGGTTGCGACCGTTATGAGATAAATGATGGTAAACCTCACCACTATCTTATTTGTCTAAATTGTGGCAAGGTAGAAAGGACCAATTTATGTTTTATAGATAAAATGCAAAAGATACTTGAAAAAGATACTGCTTTCAAGATAACCGAGCACTGTTTAAGTTTTTTTGGCTATTGCCGTTTCTGTCAGTTACGAAAATAAGGCTTATTATCCTTGTGTAATCCTGAAATGAGAAAGTTAGAAGGGGAATTATGAGAAAGAAAGTCATATTAACTCTTGTTAGTTTTTGCCTTATCTTTGCCACGAGTTTTTCTCCCGCAAAAGCACAGATGAATCAGGATTCTGAAGTTATAAGAGTGGTGGTTACTATTCTTCCTCTGGCCGATTTTGTGGAAAATGTGGGAGGTAATAAGGTAAAAGTTACGGTAATGGTTCCACCGGGAGCAAATCCCCACACTTATGAGCCAACTCCAGCTCAGCTTCGAGAGCTAACCAGAGCAAAGATCTATGTTAAGGTAGGATCAGGAATGGACTTTGAGTTGATCTGGATGAACAAGTTTATAGAGATTAACAGGAATATGCTAATTTGTGATAGCTCCAGGGGTATTCAACTTATAAGAAAAGACCCTCATATATGGCTTTCTCCCTTAAATGCTAAAATACAGGTAGAAAATATCTATGAAGCTTTAGTTAAGGTTGATCCGGTTAATAGGAAGTATTATAGCTGCAATAAAGAAAACTATATCAGAAAATTAAATGAACTGGATACAGAGATTAGAAAAGAGCTTTCAAAGATCAAAAAAAGGGAATTTATGGTCTTTCATCCTGCATGGGGTTATTTTGCCAGAGAATATAATCTAAAGCAAATAGCGGTGGAAAAAGAGGGGAAAGAACCAGCTGCCAGGGATCTTGTTAAGTTAATAAAGCAGGCAAGAAAAATAGGAATTAAAACTATTTTTGTCTCGCCTCAATTTAGCACAAAAGGAGCTAAAGTAATTGCCAGAGAAATTGGAGGAAAGCTTGTATTTATAGACCCTTTGGCCAGAGATTATATAGAAAATATGCACAGGGTATTAAGTGAACTTATCCAGGCTCTAAAATAAAGTTAGCCTGGGAAGGGATGGGTAAATTTCAAATGGAAGAGCTCATAAAGTTGAAAGATGTATGGGTGTACTATGATAAAAGTATATGTGCTCTGGAAGGGGTAAACCTTTCTATTTATAAACAAGATTTTTTAGGAATAATAGGTCCAAATGGTGGAGGAAAAACCACCCTGCTTAAGGTAATATTGGGATTGGTTAAGCCAGCTCAAGGAAAAGTGGAAGTTTTAGGCGATGTTCCCGAGAAAAGTAGAAAATTTATTGGTTATGTTCCTCAGTTTGTCCTTTTTGATCGGGACTTTCCAGCGAGTGTGTGGGATGTGGTGTTAATGGGACGTTTAGGACAAAGGGGATGGGGTAAGAGGTATAGCAATGAGGATAAAAAAGCTGCTGTTGAGGTGCTTAAAAAGGTAGGAATGTTTGAATTCAAAGATAGACAGATAGGAAAGCTTTCTGGAGGAGAGCAGCAAAGAGTTCTTGTGGCCAGAGCTCTGGTATCCCGGCCTAAGATACTGCTTCTTGATGAGCCAATGGCAAATATTGATACATCTATGCGAGCAGAATTTTATGAACTTCTGGAAGAACTCAGAAGTAAGATAGCTATTGTTCTTGTGTCTCATGATCTTAGTGCAATCTCTATTTATGTAAATAAAATTGCCTGTCTTAATCGTAAGCTTTTCTACCATGACTCAAAAGAAATAACAGCCAAAGAGTTGGAAGAGATATACCAGTGCCCAATAGAACTGATAGCTCATGGTGTTCCTCATCGAGTATTGAAGGAGCATGGGAAATGATAGAGATTTTACAGTATGAGTTTATGAGAAATGCCTTAGTTGCTGCGTTGTTAGCCAGCGTTGCCTGTGGTATTATCGGGGTTTATGTGGTGATAAAAAGAATTGTCTTTATTAGTGGTGGAATTGCCCATGCTTCCTTTGGGGGTATTGGATTGGGGTACCTTTTGGGGGTAGATCCTGTTCTGGGAGTGGTACCCTTCAGTATTGCTTCAGCTCTTGGAATAGGAATTATAAGTAAGAAGACAAATCTACCTGAAGATACAACTATTGGGATGTTATGGGTTATGGGAATGGCATTGGGAGTTATCTTCATCGGTCTTAGTCCAGGTTATGCTCCGGATTTATTTGGCTATCTTTTTGGAAGTATTTTAACTGTTCCTTTTTCTGATATAATTTTAATGTCTATTTTAGAGAAAATAATTTCTGGCTCTTTCCTTTGATGAGGAATTTGCAACGGTGGTTGGAGTTCCTACGAAATACCTGTACTTCATTCTTTTGTGTTTGGTTGCTTTAACTATAGTGGTGTTAATAAGAATAGTTGGAATTATTTTGGTTATAGCTCTTTTGACTGTTCCAGCATCAATTTCAAAACAGCTTACCCATAATCTTAAAAAGATGATGGTTTTTTCAATTTTTTTAAGTAGTGTATTTTCTATTAGCGGTTTGTGGATTTCCTATGAAATCAATCTTGCATCAGGAGCAACAATTGTTTTAGTTTCAATAGGAGGTTTTCTTATTTTTTCATTATTTAAAAAATCAAGCTTAATCTTTAAGCTTTTTATTTAAGATATTTTGCAAAAAGTATGACATATTTACTTTGCATTGACAATTTTAATGCGGGTTGAAATTGGGACACTTCTCATAAAACTTCTTATCTTAAAGGGCTCCTGGGTATCCCAAAGGAAACCCTCTTTTTGGCGAGCAGATGAGCTTGCCCTTCACTAAATAATAGCACAGCCAAAAAGCGGGAGGCCGAGCTGCAGTAAAGTTAGAGGTGATACCAAACTATAGCGAGGCCGTCTGCTTTGCCCTTCAGGGGGAGCAGCGAGCGAAGCGAAGCGTTGAGGGGGAAAGTATTTTCCCCCTC
>JAGGTG010000100.1 GCA_021163905.1 Candidatus Aerophobota bacterium | reverse complement strand
TAATAACAGATATTTAATAAAAAAGATAGTAGGCGAAGATGAAAGAGGAATATTGAAGTTTTTTATCGATAATAATGAAAAGATCTCAATTTTACCTATCTCAAAGGATAATATTTCTGTAAAAGATAAAGTCTCTATAAATAATATATCATTTAAGGTTAGTGCTAAGGGAGATGTAGTGGTCGCTGAGACCGAGGATAAGATTTCTCTGGATTTAAATGGTGCTCCGGTATTAAAAGATAATAAGAAAATAGGTATAGTAATACATACCATTCCCATTAGAAAGATGGTCTATATCATTCCTATCTGTGAATTGCAATTTAAGAGGTGTAATTTAACATTAAAAAAATGGAATGAAAACATAGATAGAGAACAAGCAGAAAACCCCGATGCCCTTTTCTATGGAGCACTGCAGATGAGGGCACGGAAGAGATATAAGGAAGCCATTCATCTCTTGAAAAAAGCCCTTAAGAAGAAAAAAGCAGCTGGCGGATATTTTGAATTGGGTCTTAATTATGCAAAATTAAAACAATATAAACAGGCGGCAGATGCCTTTGAGGAAGGTGTAAACATTAAGCCTTCGGCAGGAGGCTATTACAATCTGGGTCTCTGTTATGCGTATTTAAATGATTATAAAAATGCCATAAGGGCATTTAAAGAGGTTGTTAAATTAAACCCTAATCATATCAAAGCCCACTATAACTTAGGAATGCTGTATCTATTTTTAAATAACCTTGAGGCGGCAGAAAAGGAAGCAGAGATATTAAAACATTTGAATCAAAATTACCATCAAAAGCTGGAGGAAGCAATATCATCGGCTCAAAACAAAAATGGTTCTTCAGGAAAATGAGTGGGTGGTGATTTGAATGTTTAGGTTTAAACTTTTGAGATGGTCACGGAAGATACACAAATGGATTGGTATTTATATAGGTTTTGTTGTCATTCTGTGGCTGTTTGAAATGATATGCCTGCCTAAATTTTCTAATCCGCCAGGAATGCCTGTTGTTGATGGCAGCTTATCAAATTACAGTTCTTTGAAAAAAAATCCTATGACTTCAAAAGAGGCATTGACTGTCTTTATAAACAGTCATCCAAAGGGACTGAAGGATATTAAAGAGCTAAGTGAAATATCCTATTTCCCATCCAGGAATATCTACCGCTTTTCATGCAAAAGGCGATTCTTAGAATGGTATATGGATGCTTCTACCGGAAAAATTGTGAAATACGGGTTTGTTTCAAATCGTTTTCTGGAACAAAAAGGTATGTTAGGATGGATTCATCCTTTATTAGGGAAAATCATTAAATACCCGTTTTATTTACTGTTTATACTGTTATCGCTGACCGGGCAAGGTACTGTCTCTAAGAAAAAAGATACACTGCTGGATATGTCTCCTGGTGAGAAAAGATACATTCGGAGCATCAATACAGAACCAGATATTGCAAGGCGTCTGATTGGCATGGGCTTGTTGCCAGGTGTGGCGGTGCGAATGGTTCGCATCAGAAAGCGCGGTCCGGTATTGATTTCTGTGCAGCATACTTACCTGGGTTTAGGCCGTGATATTGCTAAGCACATATTAACCGAGGAGAGGTAAAGAAGATGTCGGGATTTCCGCAGAAAAACAAAATTACGGTAGCTGTAGCAGGACAGCCAAATACAGGAAAATCCACTGTTTTCAATCATATTACTGGGTTCAACCAGAGGGTGGGTAACTGGCCGGGCACAACAGTTGATAAGAAGGAAGCTCGTGTTATGAGAGGAAATAGGCTCTATCAATTTGTAGATTTGCCGGGATGTTATGGACTTTCAGCTCCTCATTCCTTAGAGGAAAAGATTGCGCGTGACTACCTGATTTCTCGTAAACCGGATGCAGTGGTAGTAGTGGTTAATGCCGCATCGGTGGAAAGGAGTCTGTATCTTGTCTCAGAGCTTATTACCTTGAAGCTACCCATAATAATTGCCTTAAATATGGTGGATGTAGCTCAACAGGAAGGCGTAAACATTGGTGTTGAGAAGTTGTCAGCAGCCACAGGTCTTCCCGTAGTTCCTATGGTTGCTTCTCGCAGGAAAGGAATTGCTGAGCTTCTTACCCAGCTGGATAAGTTAGACTTTGACTCATCACATAAAGCAAGCACCCCTAAGATGCCTTCCATAGTTGATGAACTTGTTGCCATTTTTAATAACCATATTGATCCCCTGCCTTACTCTCCCGAGTGGACAGCTCTTAGGCTGATTGAAGGCGACAGCACAGTGATTGAATCCATCAAGAAAGAGTTAAGCAATAGGTGGAAGGATATTGAAGCATTGTTGCTCAAATACCCACGGGCACATATAGAAATAATCAACGCCAGAAAAGACTGGATTGAAGCTATTTGTGATAAAGCCGTAAAAACAATAAAAAAGGATAAAAAAAGTCTTACTGAAAAATGGGACAAGGTGTTATTACATCCTGTATGGGGAAATCTCATTGCAATCTTGGCCGTTCCTCTTTGTATAGCTATTGGAGTTGCTCTCTGGATGTTCACTGGAGGTGTGCTTTTAAAGGGTGCATTTGCCTTTGCTCCAGAGATTAAAGCTGCCTTGCCGGGTATGTTAGGTAGTTTTCTGTCAGATGCTATACTAATGCCAGCGGGATGGGTATTGGCTCTTGTGGTGCTTATCGTGGAGCTATTTGGCATCTTTTTGATTCTGGAAGATGTTGGTTACCTGTCCAGGGTTTCTTTTCTCGCAGACCGGATGGTGCGCCGATTTGGGATAGGTGGAAAATCCGTTATTCCCCTGACCCTGGGATTGATTTGTAACACCGGTGCTACGATCGGAACCAGAATAATCGAATCAACAAGGGAAAGACTTATTACTGTTTTGATGATGCCTTTTATACCTTGTGGTGCACAAACCGCTGTGGCAGCCACATTTCTTATGGCGGTTTTTCCCATAAACACAGCTATTCCAATCCTTCTGGTGTTGACTTTATCCAATATAATAGTTTCTCTGATGGTTGCAAAGATACTTAGTATCCATTCTTCTCATCCGCCATCAGATAGCCTGATTATGGAACTTCCTTTATTTCACCGACCAAATGCCCGCACCATATTGAGTGGTATTCGGGTTCGTGTGTGGCAATTTATCAAACGGGCAGGCGTGGTAATTGTGCTGGCTATGATCTTTGTATGGGTTCTCAGTTATTTTCCTTATGGAGATATTAAAACAAGTTATCTTTATGGATTAGGTCATTTCTTGGAACCTGTGGGCAATCTTATGGGTCTGGACTGGAAATTTATGACCGCACTTTTAGGGTCTTTTATTGCTAAGGAAAATACTGCTGCTACACTCGGGGTGTTGTTTTCGGTGAGCACCACAAACCATCAAGGTATTATTGAGGTTGTTCGGAGTGCTATAGACCCTGCAGGGGCTTTAGCATTTGTAGTAGCTTCTAACTATTTTGTTCCGTGCATCGCTACTGCAGCCAGCGTAAGAAGTGAAATTGGCTCCTGGAAAAAAACCATAGCGTTTTTAGTGATAATGCTCAGTTTTGCATTCTTACTGGCTATTGTTACTTATAAAATCGCCTCGGTGGTAATATGATAGACATTGAACTTTAGTATTAAGTCTATTGCATGCTAAAAGGGGAAGCTGAGTGGTTAAATTAAGGCGTGTCTAAGAAGTGTTTTAGATGTTTGGATATACGGATAATAGGTGTCTTAGATGCCTTCTTCAGGAAGATTCTTTCCACCATGTTATTATTGACAAAGATGGAATTTGCAACCTGTGCAAGAAACACCAGGAAAAAAAACATCCCCCATGGGATAGGCTCAGAAATATATTTGAGAAAAAGATAAAAAGTATCCAGGGACAATACCACTATGACGGTCTCATTATGCTTAGTGGTGGTAAAGATAGTGCATATCTATCCTATATGCTAAAAAGGAAATACCATTTAAGCCTTCTGGGATTCATTATTGATATCAACTATGAATATCCAGAGACATTTGAAAATGCTAAAAGTATTGCCAACAAATTGAAATTACCCTATGTCATATATCGACAGGACCCTGAATTGATGAAGAAATATTACCACTTTTTGTTTACAGAGAAAACAATTGTTCAGCCCGACTTTGGACAGGTCTGCATGTTTTGCGGCCGTTTTTTTCTTCGCACGGCTTCTGAATTTGCTAAGGCCTTTAAAATTCCTACAGTTTTTGCGGGTCACAATCCTAATCAGATAATGGGGTTAGGTGAAAATTATGTAATTGACACAACGGATCTGATGCGTCAGAGGTTTATAAAGGGGCTTATTAGCGAGCAAACGCGTAAAGCCAGCATTGCCTGGAAACGAAGGTATGGAATACCACCACTTCCACTCTTTCCTGAAGCTCTTTGTCCTCGGGAGGTTGAGCTGATATTTCCATTTCAATATTTTCCGTATCGGCCTACGGAAATGATAAAGACCGTGCGTAAAGAATTGGGTTGGACTCCCATGAAACATTTTTCCTCAGCATATTTAGTTTCTGGCTGTAAGCTAAGTAAGCTCTGGTATTATCTGGCCCTAATCAATCATACCAATAGCTATATAGATTTTGAACTTAGCGAACAGGTAAGAAGTGGCGAATTGAGTCGGGATGAGCTCAAGGATTTCTACAACCATATGATAATAGATTATAAGGAAATAGAAAAGTTAGCAACAGAATTGGGAATAATTGATAAATTGCCGTTAAAGATGGATAAAAATCGTCTCATCAGAAAATAGAACGAAAAATAAGAAGGGGTATATAAAAATGGCGGGTGAAACCAAGAGTAAAGAGTTTTCAAGACTTCTAGAGATAGCAGGTCAGAAGAAAGGAAAGCTAATTATATCCGGTTCCTTAGCCGTTATAAGTGCGTGTTTAAGTTTAGTGCCTTTTATCTTTATTTATTTGATATTGGTTAAACTGCTGGATCCTTCCTTTGGCCCGCAGGATTATGGCTATGTATGGAAACTGGCATGGATCACCGTTCTGGCTGTCCTTGCACGTCTTGTCTTTGGCTATCTTTCCAACTTACTTGCCCACCTTGCCGCATTTGACATCCTTTATGGACTTAGAACGAACCTGGGCTATTTTACAAGAAAGACAAGTGGGGAAAATAAAAAAGATACTTTCAGAAGATGTAGAGAATATAGAACTCTTTATTGCACACCATATCCGAGATACAGTGGAAGGAATTAGCTTACCGATAATAACGATCGCTTATCTTTTCTTTGTTGACTGGCGTATGGCACTGGTCGCTTTAATACCATTTCCTATTGCGGCACTTTTATTTATGATAATGATTGGCGGTCCTGAGTACAAAAAATTGATAAGAAAATATCATGATTCATTGGAAAAGATGAATGCAACCATCGTTGAATATATCAGAGGTATGCCTGTTGTTAAAATATTCAACCAGACAGCCACATCATTTTCCCGGTTTAAGGATTCCGTTTATGCATATAGGGATTTTACCGTTGTCTGGGCAAAAAAAGGGACACCCCCCTGGGCGGCGTTCAGGGTTATTACAGGTATCTCTTTGTTTTTCCTTTTGCCGTTTGGCACATGGTTTTATCTGAAAGGAACCATAGACCTTCCTGCCTTGTTACTATGCCTTATGCTTGGCTCAGGATATATGATACCACTTGTAAAGCTTGCATCAATGGGCAGCCTTTTAAGCAGAATCAATGAGGGTGTTAGTCGCATAGATAAAATTTTTTCTGAACCAGAAATCCCTGTTCCAGATACACCAAAAATTTCTGAGAATTATGATATTGAGTTTAAAAATGTAAGTTTTTCATACGGAGAGAAAGAAGTGTTACACGATATAAGTTTTAAAGTAAAGGAAGGAACTGTTACAGCACTCGTTGGTCCAAGCGGTGCCGGTAAGACCACTATTGCTCAGTTACTCCCACGTATGTGGGATATTGATAAAGGAGAGATTCTCATTGGAGGAGTGAATATTAAAGATGTTCCCTTAGGGGAATTGATGAACACGATAGGTTTTGCCTTTCAGGATGCATATATGTTCAGCGATACGGTGTATGAGAATATAAGAATGGGCATGAAGAATGTTAGAGAAAAAGATATTATTCGAGCTGCGAAAATTGCGCATTGTCATGAGTTTATTGAGAAACTGCCCGATGGATACGACACCATTATTGGAGAGAGTGGAGCAACCCTATCCGGTGGAGAGAGACAACGTATATCCATCGCCCGTGCCATATGGAAGGATGCACCTATCGTGATCTTGGATGAAGCAACGGCATCCCTTGACCCCGAGAATGAAAGACTGATTCAAGAGGCCATCAACGAACTTGTAAAATCAAAGACGCTTGTTGTTATCGCACATCGCTTATGGACAATAGTGAAGGCTGATCAGATACTCGTTATTGACGATGGAAGAATCGTTGAAAAGGGGAAGCATGAGGAATTATTAAAGAAAAAAGGATTGTATTACCGTATGTGGAACGAACAGATGAAAGCGAAGGGATGGAAATTTGGAACTCTTCAAGAAAGATGAAAATAAAAAGATTTTTCTCACGGAGGTCACAGAGCACACAGAGGAAAAGTAAAGAGAATATTAGCCTTTAGTATTAAGTCTATTGTATGATAAGAAATAAAACTTATGAGGGATTTACATTATATTGAATTAGTTTATCTTTAAAAAGTTAGTTTGTGCTAATTCGCGGGAGCTTAAAACTGTGTTAGGTAAAGATAATTCTGGGTTTACATTATTAGAATTACTTGCTGTTATCGCCATCATTGGTTTTCTAGTGACAATAGCATCTCTTCGTATAGGGGGAAAGTTAGTAGGTGAAGCAAAGATAAAAACCACATTAAATGAGATGAAGAATATAAAAGAAGCAATAAGGGAGGGTTTCTATTTAGATTTAGGGCTTATCCCTGAGGACAATGCTACACCACAATATGCCACCAGATATTTATGTTTGGTGAATGATGGAACGGGCAATATTACTGGTGGCAACTGCACCGGTAGTAGTGATTGTATAGAGATGTGTAAGTTTTTGAGGAATAAAATTGGCAACGACACAAAGGTAAGAGAACTACTCCATTGGAACAGGTGGACAGAAAAGGGATGGCGAGGACCGTATATGGAACCGGATGTAAGATATTATGATGCAGGCAACGATACCTATTATCCTTTAATTGCAGATGCTTGGGGTAATTACTATCGTATATTGGGCGGGCAGAACAAAACTCAAGCCCGCATTGTAAGTTGCGGTGCAGATAATGAAACAGAAGATGATGATATTGTAATGTGGATTTTTGGAGCAAATGCAACACAAATCCCACATTGAACTTAATAAAGGTTTTACACTTATAGAATTGTTGGTAGTTATAGTTATCATTGGTCTTTTAGTGGTGATGATGAGCAGAATATTCGCATATCAGGATGAACAAAAACGCTTTAAACAAACCTTAGAAACTATGAAACAGGTAAAACAAGCAATCTTAGGTGAAGAGAAGGTTTATGTTAATGGTCAAAGAATATTTACGGGGTATATATCGGATATGGGCAATTTACCAGATAATCAAACAGACCTTTGGGAGAAGGGAAGCAAACCAACCTGGCATTATGACAATTCAACCCGAATATGGGCGGGCTGGAGAGGTCCTTATATTGAAAAACCACCAGATGGTAAATTGAGAGATGGGTGGGGAAATCCACTTAAATTTTCTAAAACGGGTGGAAATATGACTATAGAAAGCTGGGGAGCAGACGGAAAACCGGGTGGAGAGGGATATAATGAAGATATAAATACAACGATAACCACTAATCAATATTTGGGAGAGATAATAGGAAGAATGGTAGGCAATGCTACAACGATAGTCGTCATAAACTATCCTGAATCAGGCAATGTAACATCTAAAAACTGCACTGTTGATAGTGGTGACTATTTTAGGTTTGATAATATTCCAATTGGAGTAAGAAGTATTTATGATAATGCAACTGGTCATACAATGGTGTTTACTGTTGAGCCTACGGGTAATTTCATAGGGGAAATAGGAACATAATGAGAGATAAAACCGGGTCAGTTCTCTTTGCGGCTCTTGTTATGATAGGAATTGCTGCTGGAGTTATATTGATGTGCACCTCTATGATAGGACTTATGACTAAACAAAGCAGGAGATACCAAATTACTTTGCAGCGGATAGAAGAAATAAAAAAAGCACTATTCGGGAAGATGGTCAATGTTAGAGCTGATATGGATATAGAAAATTGCGGCGGCTTTATTAGTGATTATGGAAAGCCGGATAATGTAACAGGTAATTGTATTTCTTATTTACTTCAAAAGCCGTCCGGCTGGAAAAACTGGAGCTATGATAACGCTACACATTTCTTCTCAGGTTATCGCGGGAGCCATTATCTAAATGCAAATGCCGAAGGAAATAAATTCATAGATGGGTGGGGCAATGAGATGCAGGTTCACTTTGACAGCAATAAGATAAATATAAAGAGTCTGGGCAGCGACGGAAAAGAAGGGGGCAATAGCACTTATGCAGAAGATATAATTGAGGATTTTTATTATAAAAGGGATGTAG
Source organism: Candidatus Aerophobota bacterium (assembly GCA_021163905.1). Lineage (GTDB taxonomy): Bacteria > Aerophobota > Aerophobia > Aerophobales > B3-G15 > JAGGTG01. The sequence continues at coordinate 750 of JAGGTG010000100.1, read as the reverse complement.
AATTGACAATTTGCTTTATCAATAATTCTCCGGATAACTATACTGGAAATGTAACCGCAGAAATTATATATCCTGAGAAAGGCGGGTTATTATCAGATAATAAAACAAAATCTGTATTTGTGGAGGGAAATAATGATAATGAGACTACATTTTCATTTTCATCTATTCCTGTGGGTTTAAGAAAAGTAAATATAAAAGACAACAATACCATTATTAATAAAACAAAAGCTTTATATATTCCTTATACTTTGGTTTCTAAAGAGTATAAAGATAGTTTTGAAGTGGAGTTATGAGAAGAGCTAAATTAAAATTTAAGACTGTACAGGAGAACTTAAGAAAAAAGTCAAAGAACCTTCCTGCTTTATCAAAAAGAGTAATTTCTATTAATATCAGCAAGGGTAAATTGGAGGCAGTAATTGTCAAAAGGAAGGGTGATAGGATTAATATAGTTTTTGCTCATGAAGTGGATATAAAATCAAATACCTATGATATAAATAGGATTAATCAGGCTATTAGTAGTATTGTAACCAAATATATCCCCAAACATGCGGTTTGTGTTACTGACCAGGTAAAATTTCTTGCTACCGAAATAAATCTTCCTTCGGGCATTAAAAAGATACCGGAGGATAAGTTAGAGGCGGCTGCTAAATGGGAAATGGGACCATATATAGATTTCTCTTTAAAGAATGGCTTTTTTTCATATCGGTTTTTAAGCGACAAAAAAGGAATGGTTCCTGTTTTAATATCTGC
>JAGGTG010000057.1 GCA_021163905.1 Candidatus Aerophobota bacterium | reverse complement strand
GTTACCTCATCACCCCTGTCAAGAATTTGTTTTCCTCCAGTTTCGGGAAAATTTTAAGACTGCGCAGTAAACGTCTATCTCGTCCATTGCGTCGTTTGCGTCGTTGGGTCATTGGGTCATTGGGTCTGTTGGGTCATTGCGTCCTTGAGTCAGTTGTTTAAAGTAACGTTGAACGTAGAAGCTTGAACGCATCAACACACCCAGTGGGCAGCAAAGAATTATAGGATTTTTCCCGAAGCTGGATTTTTTATTTAACTTGCTTAAAAGAATAAATTTTGCTATATTAATTCAAAGATAAGGAGGTGATGGAAAGTGGGTATCTTTGATAAAATAGCAGCGAGAATGAAACAGGCAGCAGAGAAAAGAAGAGAGGCTGATTTTATAACTTTTAAGGTAAAATGTGGAAAATGCGGAGAGGAAATTACAGTGAGGGTTAATCGTAGAACTGATCTACAGAATTTATATCTAGAGCCAGGTGAACAGGGAGCTGCCTTTAATTTAAAAAAGGAAATTTTAGGGAAGAAATGTCCTAATCTTATCCGTATAGATGTTGATTTTGACAGAAATTATCGGGTTATTGCAAAAGAGATCTCCGGGGGGACTTTTATTGAGCCTTAAGAAAAATAGCGAAGGTTATGATAAATGAGTAGTATCCGTTTAGAGGGTGTGGTTAAGAAATTTTATCCGGATAGGCCTTTATTTTTTAGAAAAAGCTCACTTTCCTCAGCTATATTTGCCCTGGATCATGTTTATTTAGAAATAAAAGATGGAGAGACAATGGGAGTTATTGGACCAACAGGATGTGGCAAAACAACTCTTCTTAAGGTAATTGCAGGTCTTGAAAAAATTGAAAAGGGTAAAGTTTACTTTGGAAATAAAGATGTAACAAGATTGCGTCCGAGAGAGAGGGGTATAGGAATGGTTTTTCAAACTTACGCTCTTTATCCCCATATGGTTACCAGGGAGAACCTGGCATTTCCATTTAGGCTTAGAAGATGGCCTGAACATATGATAGATGAAAAAATAGAGTTTACAGCTAATACCCTGGGAGTTGGGTTTAGAGAACTTCTTGGGAGAATGCCCCGGACCTTGTCTCAGGGACAAAAACAAAGAGTGGCTCTTGGCAGGTGTATTATAAGAAATCCATCTGTTTTTCTTCTGGATGAGCCTTTATCCAGTTTAGATGCAAAGCTAAGGATAAAAACCCGAATGGAGATTAAAAAGATCTTAAGGAAGTTTTCAGTTACTACAGTTTATGTAACTCATGATCAGTCAGAAGCAGTTGCACTTTCCCATCGCATAGCTATTATGAGAGAGGGAAAAATAGAGCAGGTGGGTACCTTCGAAGAGGTATACAATCACCCTGTAAATCTCTTTGTAGCTGGATTTGTAGGCGATCCATCGATGAATCTTTTGCAGCTAACTCTTGCGGAAAAAAGAGGAGAGCTGATCATGGGTGAGCCGGTTTATAATTTGAAAATAAAAGTTCCAAAGGAATGGGAAAGGAAATTGAGAGAAAAGGAAATGGTAGGAAAAGATCTTGTTTTTGGGATACGTCCAGAGCATATTGAACTTGGAAAAAATAAGAGTTCAAATGGTACTTTTACCTTCAGGGCAAAAGTGGAGGATCGTGAAGTAACCATTAATAACAAAGCCCACCTTTTTCTAAGAATTGGTCACCATCGTCTCTTAGCTACACTGGAAAATTACAGGTATCTTCCCGCTCCTGGAGAGGAAGCTGATTTTACATTTTCTGTAAATAAGGGGAAAGTATTTAATAAGGAAAATGGGCTTGCTTTGATAAGCTAACCTACCTTTTTATTTTTATTTTCTCAAGAAGACATTCATTTCCGCCTTTTATCTCTATTTTGTTTAATCCGCATTTAGGACAGTTCAGGGGAATAAAGGGGTAAATAAAAAAATCATCTCTTACTTTAATAGTTCCCCGGTATCCACAACCTTTACAATAAATGAGAGGAGGCGTTTTTTCTATAAGTATTTTTGCATCTTCAGCCGGAGTATCATGAAAAAACTGTTTTAACCAGAAATCAATTTGTTCAGGATTTAAATGAGTTAGTTCTCCTATCTTTATTTTTATCTCTATGACTTTAAAAGCTCTTTCCCTGTTAATTTCTTCAATGACCTTGCTGGCAATTTGTTGGGAAATAGAAAAATCGTGCATTAAATTATCCCCTTATTTGAAAGATTAAGTTCCAAAGCACTGACAACCTCGAATATCCCCTTCTTATACCTGCAGCTAACAGGAATAACTTTAGCATTAGGATTAATACCGGAAACATCCTGTGTTAGCTTTTCAGGTGAAACCTGCATAGCCTCGGCAAGGTCTATCTTATTTATAACCACGATATCAGCATCCCTAAAAATATAAGGATGTTTCACCACCATCCAGGGTCCCTCTGTAACAGAAATTACCACTATCCTCTGATGAGTACCTAAAGGAAAATCAGCAGGACAAATTAAATTTCCCACATTTTCTATGAAGAGCAAATCTGTGCTGCTTAAAGGTAAAGATTTAAGTGCCCTCTCAATAAGTCTTGCATCAAGGTGACATTCTTTTCCAGTATTTACCTGGATTATCTTTACCTCTGGTTGTCTGAGTCTTTCAGCATCTATGCTGGTGGTTAAATCTCCAGCTATAACAGCTATCCTGAATTTTTTTCCGAGGATAGATAAAAGAAGTTGAATTAAAGAGGTCTTACCTGATCCAATTGAGCCCATCACATCAATAGCTCTCACCTTATTTTTATCCAGAAGAGCTCTGTTCTTAACTGAGAGCTGTCTGTTTTTTTCAAGAAAATCCTCTTCCAGTTCTATATCCAGTATCTCTCCCTCCTCTGGTTCTATTATATCCATGATTACCCCCCCTTATTTTGTCTATCTTGTCTATTTGGTTTATTTGGTTCGTTTAGTTAGAACGTTGGACGTATTTTAACTGACCACCGACTCAATCAACTAACATTGAACAAGTTAACTATCAATGGATAAAAGATGTCTTCTCAAAAGATCAAGAGCTGTCTGAGAAGCTTTCCATTTTATGCTTTCCCTATCTCCGGAAAACACATATCTTCTACAGATCTCTCCTTCTTGTGTGGACAGAGCAATGTATACAAGACCTACCGGTTTTTCTTTTGTTCCACCAGTAGGTCCTGCAATTCCCGTTATTCCCAGAGATATGTCAGTTCCTGTTATTTTTCTTACTCCTCTTGCCATCTCCCGGGCAACTTCTGGAGAAACTGCCCCCTTTTCTCTTATAAGTTCCTCTGGAACCCCTAATAGCTCAGCTTTAGCCTGGTTGCTGTAGCTAACAATCCCGCAGAGGTAACATTTTGATATACCAGACACATTTGTTAATCTATGTGATACAAGACCTCCAGAACAGGATTCTGCCAGTGAAATGGTTAAATTTTTCTGAATTAAAAGTTTGCCTACAACTTGTTCAAGGGTTTCATCATCAACACCAAAAATATAACTACCAATTTTATCTCTTATAGCCTTTTCTGTTTTAAAAATTTCAGAGTCAACTTTTTCAGGTGGAAATTTTGCAGTAATACGGATATGTACTTCTCCTTTTTTTGCAAGAAGAGCAACAGTTGGATTTTCCCCAGCCATAAAAGAAGAGATCTTATTGTTGACATCAGATTCACCCATTCCTAAAACTCTAAGGACTCTGGATTTTATCACAACCCGGGGTTTAATAGTTTTAAGCAGATAATCTTCAACCTGGGGTATCATTGCCCTTAGCTCTTCTGGAACCCCCGGGAGTAAAATGACTATCTTGCCTTTATCCTCCAGAATTATACCTGGTGCTGTACCGATGGGATTTGGTATAATCTTAGCTGAGGTGGGAATCATAGCCTGCTTTAAAATTGTTTTGTTAGCTACCACTCGATTAATAAATTTCTCCTTGATTTTCTGAACCACATCCCTGTCAACTACAAGCTTTTTCTTTAAAACTTCGCTTACCACCTGCTTGGTAATGTCATCCTCTGTTGGACCTAATCCCCCACAGATAATAACAATATCGGATCTTTTCAGGGCATGATCCACAACTTTTTTTATCCTATCCGGGTTATCACCCACCGTGCTTTTATAAAAAATATCCACTCCAAGAGAACTTAACATTTTTCCAACACAGGCAGAATTTGTGTCAATAACGTCTCCTAAGAGAAGCTCTGTCCCTACACATATAATCTCTGAAGTTGGCATTTATTTTTCACTCTTCATTCAGGTCAGGCCTCTTGTCTTGCCTCTCCTGATTTTATTAGACTCCATCTGGTAAGATAAGGCCCCACTATTTCTGTTATTATTGTAGTAAAAAGGAGGATATTTATAACTGTCTCGGCAAGTGTTTTCCCCGGCCGTCCATATATGGAAAAATCTCTTCCCACCACTATTGCCAGGGCAAGAGCCACACCAACCTGAGGAAAAAGAGAAAATCCAACGAACTTCTGTACCACCTTTGGAGCATTGGATATTCTTGCTCCAAAGGATGCTCCTGCTACTTTTCCTGTCATTCTGGCTGCGGTGTAGGCAAGGCCGAGTAACCCAATTTGAGGGAGAAGTCGGATATTGAGGTGAGCTCCTGCAAGACAGAAAAACGATATGTATAAGATAGGAGTGGCTGTTTGCCATACGTTTGATATACGACGTAGAGGCCGAGGAGAAAGGTTGGCAATTGTCATTCCAAGGCTCATATTTGCAAGCAAATCAGAAAAGCCAAACCAGGTCGATAGGCCAATGTTAACAAGAATGGTGCCAATTATAATTATAAAAAAATCGGTGGATGATTTTATCCATTTGGAAAAAAAGCTAACCCCTGTGCCTAAAACTCCGCCTAAGAGTAAAGCTCCAATGATCTCCTCCAGGGGGGATACAACAGTTGAAAAAATGGAAAAACTAACATTAGAGGAGATGAAAACCTTAGCAATAGCTGAGGCAAAAGCGTAAAGGATCAAGGCTATAGCATCATCTATAGCCACTATGGATAAAATAGTGGTGGTTAAATCTCCCTTTGCCCTTACCTCTTGTAAAACCATTACCGTAGCAGCAGGAGCAGTAGCTGAGGATACAGCTCCTAAAACTAAAGCTTCGTAAATCTTATGGGTAAGACCTAAAACCACTAAGTTAACCACTATAAATGCACCAAAAGCCTCAAGTATTACTATTGTAATGATAGATTTACCGAGACGTCTAAGGCGGGATAGTGTTAATTCCTCTCCTATATTAAAAGCTATAAACCCAAGGGCAAGGTCAAACAGGATTCCCACCCGGGATAAAACTTCTTCAGGAAAAACTCCCAGCACCGATCCCCCCAATACAACTCCCATAACCACCCAGCCGGTAACTGCCGGGATTTTTACCCTGTTAAAAAGTTTACCCCCAATAAATCCCACGATAGCTGCTATTCCAATAGCTAATAGCACATTCATGGATTTTCTCTAGATTTTCACTAATAGAAATGAGGAGAGATTTGCCATAACTTTACCGAAAAGCTAAATATGGTAGCTACCTCTTCCTTGTCTAATTGAAGGTCCTTCTTCCAAGAATTAATCATTCTGTGGATCTTATTTTCATCATCTACAAGAGCCATAATTAATTTTGGCTCCTTTCTTCTGCTTCTCATTGTTATCTGAAGTTCTTTAAAAAGAGGAAACTTAAGGGCTAATATTTCCTTTAATTCCTGAGCTTCACTTACAAAAACTTCCTCAATTTCTTCTTCTAACAGTACTTCTAGGAAATCTTCTAAAAACCTACTATCGTATAAAAATATAAATAAAGCATGCATTTTAAATAATGCCTTTCCTTTTTAAAACAGTAGCTACTGCTCCAATGGCACCTGAGTTTTCTCCCAGTTTAGCAGGGACAATTTCAACTTTTTCCCTGGATGCCTTAAGAGAGTTTAACATGGCATACTTTTTAACCTGCTTAAGTAAAATATCTCCTGCTTTTATCATTCCTCCAGCAAGGATAACTATCTGGGGATTAAGTATGTTTATCAGACTACCAACTCCTATTCCCAGATATCTACCAGTTTCCTCCACAATCCATAAAGCAAGTTCATCTCCTTGTTTAGCAGCTTTAAAAACGAGCTCACAGGTTAAATTATTAAGATCATTTTGAATAAGCCGGGTAATTATAGTTTTATGATTATGTTTAATGGCGGAAATTGTTCTTTTTACCACTCCTGTAGCTGAAGCATAAGCTTCAAGACATCCCCTTGCTCCACATCCACAACTCATCCCTCCTTCTTTAATTACCATATGTCCAAGTTCAGCACCAACATCCCAGGCTCCATGGTAAACATTTCCATCTATAATAATACCTCCTCCTATTCCTGTCCCTAAGGTTAAGAGGAAAAGATAGTTGATACCCTTTCCTGCTCCCCTCCACCACTCTCCAAGAGCTGCGGCATTAGCGTCATTTTCCAGAAAAACGGCAAGATTAAACTCTTTCTGTAAAATATCCACCAGGGGGACATTTTCCCATCCAGGAATATTAGGACTGTGGTAAATTATACCCTTACTTACAGACAAAGGGCCAGGACTTCCCACTCCAATTCCAAGGAAAGAGGATACACCTGATTTTTTTCCTTCTTTTTGAAGGGTTTTTATGGATGAAAAAATTTGGGAGAGGACTTTCTCCTTTCCCTGGTATCCCAGACTTGGGCGAAAATCTCTTGCCAGAACTTCACCATCCTCACTCATTAAAAGAGAATTGATATTTGTAGCCCCAAGATCAACCCCAATTATCCCCTTTTTTAATGACATTTATGGTTCTCCTGTTCCTTAACTTTATACCTTTTCTAAAATTCCGTCAAGAATACAAATTGCCTCATCTATATCACTCTCTGTTACTATTAAAGGAGGTAAAAAGCGAAGAACTCTTCTCCTGGTTACATTTATAAGAAGACCCCTCTCACGAGCTTTATCAAGGATAGGTTTTCCATCTAAGGTAAGTTCTACTCCCAGCATGAGGCCTTTACCTCTTATCTCTTTAATAAAAGGATACTTTTGTTTCAATGAGTTTAGTTTTTCTTTAAAATACTCTCCCATTTTTGCTGCCTTTTCCACCAGATTTTCTCTTTCCATAATTTCTAAAAATTTTAAAGCTACCAAGCAGATAAGTGATCCTCCTCCAAAGGTAGAGGCATGATCTCCTGGAGAAAAAATCTTTGCAATATTCTCTCTGGCAAGAGTTGCTCCAATAGGAAGACCGGACGCTAAAGGTTTTGCCAGAGTCATTATATCCGGTTTCACGTCGTAATGTTGATAGGTAAACCACTTACCTGTTCTTCCAAGACCACATTGGACTTCATCGAAGATAAGAAGAATATTTTCTCTGGTGCAGATCTCCCTTGTTTTCCTTAAAAAGTCAAAGGAGGCCTCATATATGCCTCCTTCTCCTTGAATGGGTTCTATGATAACCGCACAGGTTTTTGAATTTATGCTATTTTCAAGAGCCTTAAAGTTGTTAAAGGGAACGAATTTAAATTCCGGTGGAAAAGGGCCAAACCCACCTCTGTATTTTTCCTGGCCGGTCAAACCAAGAGTTGCCAGAGTTCTTCCGTGGAATGAATTTTCCATAGCTATTATTTCATAGGCTCCTTTTTTATTCCCGAATTTTCTTGCCAGTTTTATAGCAGCCTCATTAGCCTCAGCTCCGGAGTTACAGAAAAAGACCCTGTCGGCAAATGATAATTCACAGAGTTTTCTTGCCAGTTTTAACTGATTTTCTATATGATATAGATTTGAACAGTGAATTAATTTACAGGATTGCTGGTTTATAACTTCACATATCTCCGGGTGAGAATATCCAAGAGCCATAACTCCAATACCTGAGATAAAGTCAAGATAAACCTTTCCATCTTTATCCCATACTCTCACACCTTTTCCATGGTCTATCACTATAGGAATTCTGGAATAAGTTGGCATTAAGAATTTTTTTGAATCTTCAATAATTTTTTCAGTTTCCATTTTAGCCTCGAGATGTAATTTTGCGATACTCAATTTTCCCCCATTTTATAAGTTGAACTATGGGGATTTTAGATGGACATACATAGCTGCAACATCCGCACTCAATACAATCCATTATATTAAACTCTCCCAGCATTTCCCATTTTTCAGCTTTAACGAGTTTGGCAAGAGTGGTAGGTAAAAGCCCCATGGGACAGTGGTCAACACAGCGAGCACACCTTATACAGGGCTTTTCTTTATCCTGTATAATTTCCTCCTCTGTAAGCACTAGAATTCCTGATGTTCCTTTTATTACAGGAGCATCCAGAGTGTACTGGCTAATTCCCATCATTGGTCCTCCCGCAATGATGGCTCTGGCATTTTCCCTTATTCCACACAAATCTAATATGTAACGAATAGGAGTACCTATGGGAACAAGTAGATTTGAAGGATTACTTACCCCTGAGCCAGTAACAGTGACAACTCTTTCAATAAGGGGTTTAGCTTTCTTAATGGCCTCAGCAACAGCAACAGCTGTTCCAACGTTACTTACAACTACCCCAACATCAAGGGGAAGTCCTCCAGAGGGAACCTCTCTTCCCAGGATAGCTTTTATAAGCATTTTTTCTCCGCCTTGAGGGTACTTTGTACGCAGAGGAACAACCTCAATGGAATTCTCAGCTTCTGTTGAGTATCGAATTAGCGAAATGGCGTCTTTTTTGTTATCCTCAATACCTATATAACCTCTTTTAGCACCGGTAGCTCTCATAATTGCTTTTAGGCCAAATAAGCAATCCTCGTGCCTTTCCAGCATAATTCTATGATCGGCTGTGAGATAGGGCTCACATTCGCAGCCATTTAAAATCACCGTATCGATTTTCTTTTCAGGGGGAGGAGAGATCTTTACATGGGTTGGAAAAGCAGCTCCACCCATTCCAGCAATTCCAGCCTCTCTTACTTTTTTTCTTATATCCTCTGGCGAGAGAGAAGATAAATCAACATCTTCACTATCCCAATTTTTTCTGTCCCCCCCATCCCATTTAATTAACAGAGCCTCCGCTTCTCCAAGAGTTGGGTGGGGGAATTTATCAATGGAAATAATCTCACCTGAGACAGGACTGTGAACGGGACAGGATATAAATGCATCATGATCACCTATTTTCTGACCCTCTTCAACTTTATCTTTCTTTTTAACAAGAGGTCTGCAAGGGGCACCTGTGTGCTGAGAGAGGGGGACGGTTAATTCCGGAGGAGGAGAAATTCTCTCTATTTTTTTATCCTTGCTTAAATTTTTACTTTCCGGAGGATGAACACCTCCTTTAAAAGTTTTGGTCCTCATGATAGCCTCTTTTCAAAAATTATCTTAGCATTTTATCAAATTTTTGTAATAAGACAAGGTTTTCTCTGCTCCAGTTTCGGAAAAATTTAGGGCTGCCCTTTCCCTCGGTGTTTTCCAACGTTGCGGCTAAGTTCTACTTTTAT
>JAGGTG010000186.1 GCA_021163905.1 Candidatus Aerophobota bacterium | reverse complement strand
TATGTTTAAATTCACAAGCCTCACATTCTATTACAATAAATCCATTTTTTGTATCTAACACCTGGCCATAGTGATTTTTCCATTCTTTATTCATTGTAATCTCTTATCAATATCCACAATAATTCTTGCTACCCTCTCGCTTCCTTTTCCATCAAGGAGTTTTTTGCCGTTTTTACTCATTTTTTCTCTCAATTTTTTATCCCCGAGGAGTCTTCTTGTAGCAGAGTAAATTTTTTTCTCGTTTACTTCCTTAAAATACCCTAAACTGATACAGGTTCCATATTTAGAAAATCTCTCAGCATTAATCTTATCTCTTTCAGAATGGGCAATTACAATAGCTGGAACTCCCATTTTTGCCAGCTCATAAGCTGTTACTCCAAAGTAAGTTATGGCAAGATCGGCTCTTAGCATAAACTCGGCTATATTCTGTACATCCCGATAAACGTCAATATTGCCCTTCCTTGCAGCCATCTGTCTTATCTCACTATAATAGGTAAAGAACCTGCCGAGAATGACAGTTATCCTGACATCGGGAATAGACAAAGTAGCCTGCAGTATTTTCCTGGTAAGATTTTCTCTATCGCTTCCTCCCATAGTAATCAGTATGTTAGGAGTTTTGTTATCCAAGGGGGGATAATCTTTCCGAAACTCTCTTCTTAAAATCACGTATTCTGGTCCATAGTAGAGTTTCCCTCTGTATTTTTTCCATCTATTATCTGGTATAAAATGAGCTACCGGAAAAATATTAACATCGGCAAAAAAAGCTCCCTCACCATTATTGTCCATGGATATTACTGGAATATTTGTCTTCCTTAATTTAAAGATATATTCCGGACTTACCTCATCTTTTAAATCAAGAATTATCCTGTTTGCACCATAATCCCGTGAAAAATCAACTATCCTTTTTGCCTCATCTTCCCCTAACATCCTGGAAGGTAAAACTTCCACCTTAAAACCTTTTTCTCTGATCATCTCAGCAATACCACCCTCACCTTTAATAATGAAACTTACCCCACAAAAGTACCTTTCCTGAAGCTCTGTTGCCAGAGCAAGACATCTTACTATATGTCCCATACCCACTTTTTCATCTCCATCGACCCTGAAAACAACTTTCCTGCTTTTATCCCTCAACCCTTTTTGCCTTACATGGGAATTTATCTCCATAAGATCTGGATGTTTCTCAAGAAGGTGGATTACATCTTCCAGATTTACAATTTTTCCTGGTTTATACAGTCTTTTGTAAACCTCCCGCATAAACTCTAAATCTGCCGGTGTATCTACCCAGATGCGATGATTGATCTGGTAAAAAATCGGTTTATCTTTAACCTCCACTTTTTTCAAAAGATCGGGATAATCAAGAAGGCAGGCTGTTGTATTTTGTCTTTGGTAAAGCTCTGTGGAATTTTCATCTACTTTTTGCCAGCCCTTCAAGGTAAAAACATTTACCCCTCCATGGATAACTTTTTTACCATCTAAATTGGCAACCGTTGACATCTCAGCATCATGCTCTACCAAAGCCTTTATCAATTGCTCTATAACAGGAGGATGTATTAAAGGACAGTCACCATTTACATTAACCATAATATCGGCCTTAAATTTTTCTCCAGCTTCTCTTATCCTGGCTACAACATCCTCTGGATCACCTTCATAGGCAAAACTTTTAATTTCCTCTTCTTTAGCAAAATCAAGCAAAACCTCATCCTCTTTCTGACTGGTCGTGGCAAGAATAATCTCATCTATCAACCTCACCTTTTTTAACCTGTCAATAATATGTCCCAGCATTGGTCTTCCACAAATATCCATCAAAACTTTTCCTGGAAGTCGGGTAGAGTTCATCCTGGCAAGAACTATGGCAACTACTTTTCTCTTCATCCTTTGCATTCCTTTATACCTTATATAATTCAATTTTTCATATATACTGCCCTGCATCTACCCTGATTATCTCACCTGTTATATGTGATGCTTTATCTGAGCAAAGAAAACTCACCAGATTTGCTACATCCTCTGGCTTTCCCAGTCTTTTAATTGCACATTCATCTAAAACAATTTTTCTAATTATCTCAGGAGTATTTTCCATCTGAAATTCTGTTTCGACATAACCGGGGGCAACAGCATTTACGTTAATATTAAATCTTCCCAGCTCTCGAGCTAAGGTTTTGGTAAGTCCCACAAGAATAGATTTAGCCAGAGCGTAGTTTAACTGTCCCACTCTACCTCTTAAACCAAGAACAGAGGTAATGTTTATTATTTTCCCTTCCTGTTGCTTGATAAAAATTGGAACAACATTTCTTATATGGTTGTAGAAACTTTTAAGATTCACCAGCATTACCTTATCCCACTCATCCTCACTCATCTTCCATATTGGACTCCCACAGGAAAGCCCCACATTGTTCACCAGAATATCGATTTTCCCAAAATGTCTGTAAACTTCTTTTACCATTTTACTTACCTGTTTGAAATCAGCAGCATCTATCATAAAAGATAAAATCTCACCACCAGAGTTTTTAACCTCATTAATTAAATCTCTGGCAAGATCTGTTCTTTCTCTATAACTAAAGGCAACCTTTACCCCATTCTGACAAAGATCCTTAACAATAGCTTTTCCTATTCCTCTTGCTGCTCCGCTAACCACACCAACTTTTCCTTTTAAATCATTCATTTCTAATTTCCTGAAAAAAGTTAAATCATTTTCCCTTAAACATCAGAAAATTGAACAATCCTTTTTTCATTTCCCGATTTTTTTGCAGCCACAGCAAACCGCAAAGCTAATAAACCATCTTCTTCATTTACCACAGGTTTTTCATCTTTTTTTATACAATCCAAAAAATGTCGTAATTCCTTCTCGTATATATAATCCCAGCTCACATCAACAGGAAATACTTCCCATTTTTTCTTATCAGCGGTATAAAGTTTTGTTGCTCTCTGGTTATGATCCCACACAATGGTTCCTTTTTCTCCTGATATCTGGCAACGTCTCTCATAACTTCTTTGAAGATAATCACCATGTATCTCAACAGTTACTCTCTTTTCCGTTTTTACCACCATAGAGAAAATATCCTCTGTATCTATCTCTAAGTTGCTTATCTTCTCATAGTAGCAAAATACCTCCCGTGGTTTTCCAAAAAGCCAGATAGAATAATCAAGTTCATGAGTTGCATCTAAAATTATTCCGCCTCCGAGCTCTCTTCTGGCACTGTATTCTTCTCTATAATCGGATTGAGGATGCCAATCGGGTAAATACTGCCCACCATAGATACAGACCGAGTATACCTTACCTATAACCTTTTTATCAAGTAACTGTTTAACTTTAAGAATACCGGGGTGAAATCTCATCATATAACCAATTGCCACTTTAATTTTTCTATCCTTCACCTCTTTTACAAAATCATCCACCCCCTCCAGGGTATGGGAAAGTGGCTTTTCTATAAACATATGATAGCCCTTTTTTAAAACATCTGAGGCTATTGAAAGATGAGAATTTGGAGGTGTACAGATAAACACCGCATCTACTTTATTTTTTAAGGCATCCTGATAATCGATAAATCTTTTTGAAATATTGAAATTCTCACCTATCTGGTTTAACTTATCCTCACTTATATCACAAATACTGATATCATTTATTCCCAATTTCTGGAGAATAGATATATGCCTTTTACCGATAGAACCACAGCCAACAACCAGGATTTTCATTTTTTAAATCTCCTCACAGATTTTCTCTGCAGTAATAAGTTCATCTTTTTTAATATTCACTTTTGTTTTTTTATCCAGTATTTCCCGCAGATCCTTAAAACCATCACAGGCTGGTCTTACCATTTTTATCATTTCGTGTTTTAGAATTGTCCCTCTTGGTATATCGCACCTTGCATAGATTCCTCTTCTGGCAAATTTACGCTCTGGCATCTCTGCTGATGTCGGTTTTTTTTCACCGTCTCCTAAGGCTTTTTCAAGATCTCTTATTTTTTTAACCATTTCGGCAAACTCATCCACCTCCAGGGCAAAAGGATGATCCGGTCCATCCAAGTTTCTACTGAGAGTAATATGCTTTTCAATTACGCATGCCCCCAGGGCAACTGCACCAAGAGGAGTTACATAGCCAGGTGTGTGATCGGAAAATCCAACGGGAAGATTAAAAATATCTCGCATACTAACCATTGCCCTGATGTTTGCATCCTCCAATTTAGCTGGATAGGTAGAGACACAGTGAAGAAGAACAATCTCCTCGTTATTCTCACCCTTAATAACATTTACTGCCTTTTCAACCTCATCTAAATAAGCCATCCCTGTTGAAAGAAGAATGGGTTTTTTAAACCTGGCTATATGCTCAATTAAAGAATAAAATGTTAAATCACCTGAGGCTATTTTAAATGCCCCAACACCTATTTCATTTAAAAGATTGGCTCTTTCAATATCAAAAGGTGTGGAAAGAAATATAATTTCTTGATCTTTAGCATATTCAGCTAATTTAAAATGCCACTCATCGGGTAAAAATAACCTGGAAATCTTTCTGTACGCATCGGGAAGTTTTTGTCTATTTATCAATTTCTCAGCCTGAAAAGACTGAAACTTTACCGCATCGGCTCCTGCCTGCCTGGCAAGCTCGATAAGCCTTTTGGCCTGCTTTAAACTACCATCGTGATTTGAGCCAACCTCGGCAATAATAAATGTAGGTTCTCCCTCACCAATCCATTTATCTTCTACTTTTATCTTCTTCATTTTTAAACCCGAATAAAGACTTTTTTTCTGGAGTAAGCTACTTGTTTTTTAACTTTATTTATTACCCTGATCACATCACTATTTTTCATTTTTGGAAAAAGTGGTAGAGTAATTGCTTCCTCATAATACTTCTCTGCTACAGGGCAAATACCTTTTTGATAACCTAACTTTTGATAATACGGATGATAGTAAACAGGTATGTAGTGCACCTGAACCCCTATATTTTCCTTTCTTAAAGCCTCAAAAATTTCCCTGCGGCTTTTTCCAATCTCATCCAGCTTTAATCTTATCACATAAAGGTGCCAGGCAGATTTAACATCAGGTTTCTCTTGAGGGATAATTACCTCCTCCATTTTCTCAAAAGCTTCATTGTACATCTGCACAATTTCTTTTCTTCTTTCGATAAATTTATCCAGTTTTTTTAACTGAGATATTCCCAGTGCACACTGAAAATCGGTTATCCTGTAGTTGAATCCAAGATTCTGCATCTCGTAATACCAGGGACCTTCATTTTTATCAATAAATCTGGCAGGATTTTTTGTTATTCCATGATTTCTAAACAAAATTAGTCTGTCGTAAAAATCTTTGTTGTTGGTTGTTACAGCTCCTCCTTCTCCAGTGGTAATTTGTTTCACCGGGTGAAAGCTAAAAACAGTCATATCAGAATACTTACAACTTCCTATTTTCTCGTTTTTGTATTCTGCTCCCAGTGCATGGCAGGCATCCTCAATTATCAATAAGTTATTTTCCTTGGCAATTCGATGAATTTCTTTTAAATCAACGGGGTGCCCGGCAAAATCCACTGGAAGTATAACCTTTGTCCTGGAGGTTACTTTCTTTTTAATCTCTTCTGGATTTATGTTATATGTATCTTCTTTTATATCAGCAAATACAGGCTTTGCTCCCAGATATAAAACACAATTACCCGTAGCTACAAAACTGATAGGTGTAGTGATTGCCTCATCACCTTTTTTAACTCCAGCAGCAAAACAAGCTGCATGTAAAGAGGCGGTTCCACTATTAAATACCACCACATACCTTGCCCCGACGAATTCAGCTAAGGTCCTTTCAAATTCATCTACTTTTGGTCCCTGGGTTATCCAGCTACTTTCCAGAACTTTTATCACCTGTTCAATGTCCTTATCATCTATCCACTGATGTCCGTAAGGTAAATACTTAAACATTTGCTTTCACCTTTGGTTGGTTTTTTATCCATCTTTTTGTTTTATCTATCCCCTCTATCAGTGAGACCTCGGGTTCCCAGTCTAAAAGCCTTCTTGCCTTGCTGTAATCACAGACAAGTTTTAAAATTTCACTTTGAGGATGAATATGGGGAATATGGGCAATACGAGAAGAATCACCTGCTATAAGCAGGGCAAGATCATTAATAGAGATATCTCTTCCTGTACCTATATTTATAACCTCTCCTGAAATATCATTGGATAAAGCTATTTTCACTATAGCTCTGGCACAATCCTCCACATAGAGGAAATCACGGGTCTGATTTCCGTCACCGTAAATATACAGAGTTTCTCCCTTAAAACTGCGGTTGATAAAAACAGGAATTACCCCTCCTTCATTATCTATCCTCTGAAAAGGACCATAGGTATTAAAGGGACGAACAATTGCTACAGGTAATCTGTACGCATGATGATAAGAAAGAACAAGCTCTTCAGAGGCTATTTTGGTAGCTGCATAGGGAGAAAGAGGTAAAAGGGGGTGATTTTCGTCGATCGGTCTGTTATCATCAGCCCTTTTATAAACCATGCAGGTACTAATTAAAATAACTTTTGTACCTTTTCTTTTTGCCTCCTCCAAAATATTAAAGGTCCCTTTTAAGTTTACCTCAAAATTTTTCTCAGGATTATCAATACTATCCTGAACATTAACCGCAGCTGCTAAATGAAGACAGACTTTAAAATTCAAATTAAAAATTTTTTTAAGTAAATCTCTATCGAGAATATCTCCCTCCACAAATTTAAATTCAGGATACCTCTCAAACTCCGCGATATTATCTTTCCTCCCGGTGGAAAGATTATCTATCACCCATACATTAACTCCACCTTTAAGTAAGTACTTCACCACCCATCTACCTATGAATCCTGCTCCTCCTGTAACTAAAACATTCATCATATCAGATTCTCCTTTCGTAATAATTCCTTAATCTCTTCTTTATTTAAGAACTCTCCATTTTCCGAGCTACAATGATTGTCTCCCTTTGAAATATAAACATCAGGATAAAAATATCTGCCACTACCAAATTTTTTTGGAGGCAAAATTATAAACATATCATCTCTTTCCAGGGATCTTCTCTCTTCATCTTTTGTCATCAGCTCCTCATACAACTTTTCCCCTGGCTTAATGCCAATCTCCTCAATACCATTTTTAAATCCCAATGATTCCTCTATTACCTCAAGTAGATCTATAATTTTAACTACAGGCATTTTGGGAACAAAAACTTCTCCTCCTTTTGCAAGAAGAGTAGCTTTAAATATAAAATTCACCGCTTCCTTTAACAACATTACAAATCTGGTCATTTTTTTACTGGTAAGTGTGATTTTTTTACCATTTAAAAGTTGCCTTTTAAAAAGGGGAATAATCGAACCTCTTGATCCAAGGACATTGCCAAATCTTACACTGGCAAATATTGTTCTTCTTTTCCCTTTATAATAATTGGCTGCGGTAAATAACTTCTCAGCCATAAGTTTCGTGGCACCCATAGTACTTGTAGGATTTACTGCTTTATCAGTGGAGGTAAAGATAACTTTTTCTGCATTTACCTTTAGAGCAGCATCTATAACATTTTGAGAACCATATACATTAGTATTGATTGCTTCAAAGGGATTATACTCACATGAGGCAACATGTTTTAAAGCAGCAAGATGAAAAACAAAATCCACCTCTTCCATAGCCATCTCTAATCTCTTTACGTCTCTTACATCTCCAACAAAATATCTTATATTCTCTACTCCTCCAAATTCTTCCTGCATTTCAAATTGTTTTGTCTCATCCCTGCTGTAAATACGAATCACCGATGGATCAAACTGAAGAAGCTGACGTGTTAACTCCTTTCCCACAGTACCTGTTCCTCCGGTAATAAGTATCTTCTTTTTATGGAAAAAATTTCCCTTCCCGGAATATTTTTCCTCCCTCTCATTTTCAACTCCATCATTAGACAAAATTTCCCTGGCTCCCCTTATGGTATATTTTTTATCTTTTAGAAGTCGCTTTATCTTTAAAAGTGTTTTTAAGTCATCCTCTCTGTATCTTCTATGTCCACCTTTACTTCTGTAGGGTTTGAGAAAATTACCAAATTCCTTTTCCCAGTATCTTAAAGTATGTGCTTTTATCCCTACTCTCTGACATAACTGTCCTATACTGAGAAATTCAGTACCCATCATCTTCTCCCTTAAATTCTTGTTTACATACTTATCGGCGGAATTTATAAAATACTTTAATTTTGTAATGCAAAATCTATACCAAATTCTTCTTTCTTTATTGGAAGATGGCTTCTTGATAAAATTTAAATTTGTAGTACAATAACTATCAGTAAAGAAAGGAGAGAAAAGGATGGGAGTTTATGAAAATGTAAAGAAAGCTCTGCAGGATATTGTAGCACCAGAACTCCAGGCTCTACGGGTTGAGATTAAAAGATTGGATGAAAAGGTAGATTCTTTAAGAGAAGTTGAGATTAAAAGGCTTGATGAGAAGATTGACTCACAATCACGAGCAATTAATGAAAAGGTAGATTCTTTAAGAGAAGTTGAGATTAAAAGGCTTGATGAGAAGATTGACTCACAATCACGAGCAATTAATGAAAAGATTGACTCGTATTCCAGAACAAGTAATGACAGAATAGATTCATATTCCAGAACAACTAATGATAAGATAGATTCTTTGCGAAATGAAATTTTGTCAGAGATAAGAAGATTGGATGGAAGAATTGACTCACTTGACTCCCATCTTCAAACAGCAATTGACATCCGGGAGAGATTAGCAAAAGTCGAGGCAAGACTTACTGGAAATTCCTGATTTTTTAAGTTTAAGAAAATTAAACAGTTGAGTCCAATCTGTCAAGAGAAGACCGGAAATCATTGATTAATTTGATAGCTGCCTTTTTTGTTCCGTTGTAAAATATACCCACCTTTTCAATTTGAGTAATTAGCCTTTTTTTACCTTTTAACCCGCTTAGTATAAGATTGTCTTTTCTTCTCACAAGATAAAGATGGGAGTACATATTTTGTTCAAGAAAAGCCCTGATATACGTTTTTCTCCTGGTGATTTTATTTGCAATATCATTTGATTCTCTTGTTAACTCTTCCATTTTTTGTCTATTTGGTTTTTCTCGTTTGATCTCTTTGAGAAGTTTTTTTATTATCTCCTCGCCCCGCCCCGCATAAAAATGTAGTTCCATCAGGTGCTTAATAACTTTCTGTATTTCTTCCTTTAACTTTCCAAGATTCACCTTTTCTTTATTTTTTGCCGCCTCCTCTAAAATCTCTCTCACCCCAATAGGCTCACTACAGTATCTATCAATTACTTCCCTTAAACTCATCACCTCGGTTCCTCTTATTTTAGCTCCCCCTTCTGTAGCATCTATACATTTTGCTTTTGTTGAGGCAATTAACTTCTCAAAATAAACCAGATAAGAATACATATCCCCACTGGTAGGAACATCCTTCCCATAGATATCCTTAACCATTATTAAATCCTGACCAATCCATTTTCCATCTTTGGTCTTTATCAAAAGGTATTTTTCTCCGGTTTTTTCATTTATTCCAATAGTTATTTTTTTTCTCGGGATCGCTCCATCTGCATGAGTAATAC
>JAGGTG010000083.1 GCA_021163905.1 Candidatus Aerophobota bacterium | reverse complement strand
ATAGAGGGTGTTACCCCAACCTCTGCACTTCGATTTTTAAGATGTGCCCACATCTCCTTTTCTATACACATATACCGACGGACAAATCTCGACTTCTCAATCTGAGATGGATTTTTTGCCAAAGGAAGTTCCGGGGCAGGAGGCAATTCTCGGGATTTCCAATATTCCAGAGAACGTTGATATATAGCTGAATTCTTAAGCTTCTCTACGGCTACAACATAATCCCTGAAAGAAAGGGTAAGAGGAGACAAGGTTTCCCCTTGATAAAGCTTATAAAAATCCCGGATAAGGATATTAAAACTCCACCCATCCGCAATCAAAAGGTCAAAGCTAATATGAAGCCTTGTCCAGTCATCCGGCAACAAGGTGGTTCGTATTTCAAAGAGAGGCCATTGGTCAGCTGGTATAACTTGATGAGACATCTTTGCCCGTATCGCCTCAATCTTAGATGCAATGAGAGATTCCTTTTCTTTCCTTAAATCCAGCATTTTAATTTCATACGCCGGGGTCTCCTTAAGTATTTGCTGCTGACCATCTGGCAACACTATTGCTCTCAACATATCGTGACGGGCAATCAACTGCTGTAGAGCGTTATTAAAACGTTCCAGGTCAAGACCCTTTACATCAACCTCAATGTAGACATGACAGGCTATATTCCCCAACTCAAAGGACTTATCACGTCCAACCCAATAAGCATGTTGAACATCTGTAAGTGGAAATGGGAGATATTTCTTCTCTGGAGCCGGAGTAACTGTGGGTAGTTTGTGGTGGTCCGTATCCGTTAGACCAAAATGAGTGTTAATCTCCTCAGTAAATGCCAATATAGTTGGGTTTTTGATAATCTTTGTAAATGGTAAATCAACCTTTAAATCCTTCTTGATTCTGTTTCTCAACTCCAGCAATTTCAAGGAATCTAAACCCAAGCTCATCAAAGAGGCTTGGATGTCTAATTGATTTGCATTCTCAAGCCATAAAATCTGGCTTACCTGACACTTCAGGTAATCAACAAGCGCTTCTTTTCTTTCTTTCTTTGGCGTATTTTTAAGACGGGTATATATATCCGCCCCACGAAGTACTGTTTTCTGCGAAAACTTTCTAAGATAGTCAGGTATACGTTTTACATACACATTCTTTGCATAAGCTACAATTTCTCCATCCTCTGTAAGCAGCGCGTAATCGCCACACAAGACTTCCTTAGTCATTTCTCCAAAGGTCACATAACACCACAAACGCTTCTTATTCTTAAGCGAGCCAAAAATCTGAAAACTATCAAGCCCAGAAAACATATATGCAGCATCCTTTTTAAAAGGTGCCTTTATAATTAACAACTGAGCACAAGAATCAATTAAACCAGGATGAATTCGGTATTTTTCAAAATCATCCTCACGACCTGGTTCTCTCATCAGCACTAAGGCTTCTTTGGTATTACAATAGATTTCCTCCATCCACATGAACTGAGAACCAAGCTTAAACCCGCTATCAGACATCTTTTCATAGAGATACCTTGGATCAATCTTCTTAATACAACGGGAACGGATCTCTCTAAGATTATTCCCCTGAGATATTATACCCTGTGCTTTCCTAATTTTTCCTGATGCATGAAGGACCCAGGTATCACGATTTGAGTCAAAGCTGAATATCTGAAATTCTGTTCCACCATTACGCAGAATTAACTGAACACTTCGGAACTCACCCTCTGGTATATGCATAATCTTTTGAACAACCATATCCTCTACACTAACTGTTGCCTCATCCAGACTATGTGCGATTGTCTCCAAAGCCATTTCAATATATATGGAAGCTGATACTATGGGTAAATCATAGATTCGGCATTCTTGTAGAAGCTTATGATCGTATCCTACAGTATTTTGATAGATAACTTCATCCAATGGAGTATTAATACGGACACCAAGAAGCGACTCGTGATGGCGCCTATTCTTAGATAAGAACAGTTTTTTCTTTCCCAAAGAGTCCGAAGCTTCTATCCAGTATCTTTTATATTCAAATGGATAAGTAGGCAACGGCACACGCTTGTGCCGATAGTCCTGATCAAATGCCTTCCAATCCACAGGGACACCCTGGATATACAAAGCTCTTAGACTTTCCAATATCTGATTCCAATCATCTTGCTTCTTTCTCAAAGTCGGTAATAAAACACTGTTTGATCCAGTCAGAAAACTCTTAATCATACCTAATAACACCGGATGAGGTCCAACCTCCAAAAGGATTTCATACCCCTTGTTATGTAGGGTCTCAATGCCAGCTGCAAATTTCACAGGCTTTCGAATGTGCTCACGCCAGTAATACGCATTACACACTTCATCGCTTACAAATTCCCCACTGACATTAGAAACAATTGGTATTTTTGGCCGATGATAACTTACGGTTTCAGCGATTTCCTCAAAGTGTTTCAGAATGGGATCCATGAGGGGAGAATGAAACGCATGAGATGTATTTAGATAGCGGCTTTCAATTCCCTGATCGGTAAGAGATTTAACAATATTCTCCACCGCTCTCTTCTCTCCCGAAATCACCACATTCTCAGGGGCATTTATAGCTGCAACAGATACCAACGATTTGTATGGAACTATAGCTTTTTTAACCTTTTCCTCCGATGCAAAAATTGCAGCCATCTTTCCATCCTGAGGAAGAGCCTGTATTAGACGCCCCCTGGCTGAAACTAACTTGAGAGCGTCCTCCAGGCTGAACACACCGGCTATGCAGGCAGCCACATACTCTCCTATACTATGTCCTATGCATACTGAAGGATTAATTCCCCAAGACATCCACATGCGAGCTAAGGCATACTCTATTGCGAACAACGCTGGCTGTGTAAACATAGTTTGATTTAGCAACACGTTATCCCGGAAAAGAAGGTCTGGTAAGGATACATCCAAGTATTCTTTTAAAATTTGATTACATTGGTCTATGGTTTTTCTAAAGCTCGGATGAGTTTCGTAAAGCCTTCGCCCCATACCAATGTATTGAGACCCTTGACCAGTGAAAAGGAAAGCTACTCTGAGTGTTTTCCCGCTACTGGTATGACCACTGAGCAGTCGAGGATTTACAGCTCCATCCGTAAAATCCTTCAAGCAAGAAGCCAATTCTTTTTTTGAACTCACGATGGCAGCCAAACGATGCTGGAAATGGACCCTACCAATATTTGTGGTAAAGCAGATATCTCCAATATCAGCCTCTGTATTTTCAAGGAACTCCCTGTATCGATTCGCCAAGCTATTTAAGGCGCTTTCTGTTCGAGCAGACAGAGTAAACAGATGCAAGGGACGATCATTTTCAACTTTCAAATCCCTAAGCTGTGGAGCCTCAGATACAATAACATGAGAATTGGTTCCACCAAATCCAAAAGAGCTAACCCCAGCAATTCTTGGACCATTGCCTGAATCCCAAGAAATCCTTGATCGAGGAATGTTTCCTTTTATTCTGCCTAAGGAGATTCGAACCTGAGGATTCAACTTATTTAGATGAAGATGAGGAGGTATTTCTTTACATTGCAAGGAAAGAATAACTTTAATCAAACCCGCTATACCTGCTGCCGCTTCAGCATGTCCAATATTAGTCTTAACCGATCCGACCCACAGAGGGGTATCCCGGGATTGCCTATCTCCAAATACTGCTTCTATAGACCGTATCTCAATAGAATCACCTAAGGAAGTCCCCGTTCCATGGGACTCTATATAGTTAATATCGCGAGGAGAAACACCAGCATCGGCTAAGGCACTGCGAATAACAGCCTGTTGTGCCAGGCCATTAGGTGCGGTCAAGCCACTGCTTTTACCGTCCTGATTTACTCCACTTCCTCTTAGAACAGCAAGAATGTTATCGCGATCCTTTAAGGCATCAGAAAGACGTTTTAAAACCACCACACCACATCCCTCTGAACGAACATAGCCGTCAGCGCTGACATCAAATGCCTTGCAACGACCAACAGGAGAAAGAAAGCCTCCTTGGGAAAGGATAATCGTTCCATCTGGAACTAAAATTAGATTTACACCTCCAGCCAAGGCAAGGCTGCACTCCCGATTTCTAAGACTCCGTATAGCTAAATGAACAGCCACTAAAGAAGAGGAGCATGCGGTATCTACTGCTATACTTGGCCCCTGTAACCCAAGGAAATAGGATACTCGGTTGGCTACAATACTCAAGGAGTGGCCCGTCGCCATATAAGGATTCATCTCTGTACCATATTGGAGTCGAGCGTAGTCAGAGAAAGAAACCCCTACAAAGACCCCAGTATCACTTCCATTTAGGTCTTGAGACATATAACCTGCATGTTCCAATGCTTCCCAGCATACTTCCATAAACAACCGCTGCTGAGGATCAATGTTAGCGGCTTCTCGAGGAGAAATACCAAAGAAATGGGCATCAAATTGATCAACATTATCCAAGAATCCACCCCAGTGAAGCCTCGAATCATTGTATGCTTTAGCATCCCATCTTTCAGCCGGAACCTCACTGATAGCATCACGACCATCTTTGAGTATATCCCAAAAGCTCTGGCAATCCTTTGCGCCAGGGAAACGACAAGCCATACCGATTACAGCAATAGGTTCATTATTTGCCGTACCAACTTGAGACAGCTTATCCTTAACCTCAATGTTGACCCTGGAAACCGCTGAAGACTTCCCTGCCAAGAATGCTGAAAGAGAAGAAATTGTGGGATAGTCATAGACAATATCAGGAGGAAGCGAACGATTGAGCCACGATGCCAAATCTCCTGATAGCTCAACAGCCGTTACCGAATCAAGACCGTAAAGCGACATAGGCTGATAAATATCTATAGCTTCAGGACTCAATCCAAACCGCCGAGATAATCTTTCAATCAACCACCTCTGAATATCTGATTCAGTAAATTTTCCTTCTTTTTCTTGTTCTTCGTCTCCCCTTTTACCTATTTCCGTCACAGGCATACGCCATTCGTCAATTACTTTTAGATTTCCTTTCAAATAGGCAGTCTTGCAAGCTTGACGTTGTATTTTTCCGCTGGAAGTCCTTAAAATTGTCCCTGGTTTAACCAGTACGACAGAATAGGGACTAATACCATGTTCTTCAAAGACTTTCTGATGAATGCTTGAAATGATTTCCCCAGTATCCATACCATGGTGAATTCCCCTTAACTCCTTCACAATTACAAGTCGTTCCTCTCTTTCCACTTGAACCGAAAAAGCAACACAGTCCCCTAAACCTAAAGCTGGATGGCTCTTTTTTACAGTAAACTCGATATCCTGAGGATAGTAGTTCACTCCCCTAATGATGATGAGGTCCTTAATGCGACCAGTGACAAACAATTCTCCATCTTTTATGAATCCTAAGTCACCTGTCTTAAGAAACGGCCCTTCCCCCGTATTAAGATACCCGCCGTATGTATCTTCAGTGGCTTCAGGACGATTCCAGTATCCCTGAGGCATGCTCATCCCGGATTGCACCCATATCTCTCCTATTTCATCATGACCACAAAGCTTTTGCTTATCTGGGTCTACAATTACAACCTTTACACCAGGGAGGGGCTTGCCACATCCTACAATATATTGACCTTCCTTTGCATTCATATCCACAGTTACTACCTTACCCGAATGAAGAGCATCCTTATCCACTTTTAGAACAATTGGGCCCCTCATTCTTAAACTTGTAGTAACAGCTACCGTGGCCTCAGCCAAACCATATCCAGGGGAAAATGCATTCCACTTAAAGCCGCAAGGTGAAAATTTTTCTGCAAACCTTTTCATCGTATCGTAGAAAATCGGTTCAGCGGCAATCAAAGCCACTTGCCAACTACTAAGATTCAACGTAGACAATTGATCCTTGTCAATCTTTGATACACACAGTTCGTAGGCAAAATTTGGAGCACAGCTAATTGTTCCACCGTAATCCGATAAGGCTTTCAGCCACCTGTAAGGTTTTCTAATAAAAGAAAACGGTGACATAAGGACGCAATGCATTCCTGCAAAAACCGTCTCAAGAATGCCCGCAATTAGCCCCATATCGTGAAAATGTGGCACCCAGCTCACCATACATCCGTCAGGCGTATTCCCTGTGGTCTGCTGAAGAAGACAACAATTATGCAAAACATTCCGGTGTGAAATTATTACCCCTTTTGGGAGACTTGTAGAACCAGAGGTATACTGGATGAAAGCAACATCATCCAAGTTAATGTCAACAGGACTAAATTTCTCCTCATAATCAATGTCAATTCCATCGGTAGCTATCCATTTAAGAGATTTAAGATCTGGGGAGACTTTGAAAATATTATCAATATTCAAAGTTACCTCAGATGTGGTCAACACGGTGCTGGCTCCGGCATCCTTCACGATGGCCTGAAACCGTTGGATATTTCCAACACCAAGAAATCCTCTTGGTGTAAAGAAGTTAACAGGAACCGCAATGACACCAGCATATAGACACCCGAAAAAGGCAGTGATAAATTCCAGGCCCTGGGGATAGAATAGCAAAGCACGTTCTGACATAGAGACACGATTATGTTGAAGATAAGCGGCGATAGCCTTTGCTTTCCGATAAAGCTCCCTATATGTAAGCTGTCCGGCTTTTCTTTCTCCTTCTTCCAGAAAGGTAAAAGCTAAATGATCAGGCTGCTTTTCCGCCCATTTTTTAATAAGTTCTCCAATCGAAGAATATTGAAAGTCTGCATCATAGGATGAATCATTCATAATATATTCTCCCTTTTTTGAAAACTTGTGTCTTTAAAAGAGGTCTGTCCATAAAAAGTTCAGTGCTAAAATATCTCTCAGCACGGTCCGGTAAAACGGTAACAATCACTTTATTCGCTTCAAGGTGATTAGCAATCTCCGTAGCCGCCCACACATTTGCGCCTGAGGAAATACCTACAAATATCCCCTTCTCTTTTGCAAGCCGCCTCGCCGTGCAGATGGCATCTTCGTCCCTTACCTCCACAACCTCATCAATCAAATCAGGTTCCACGATATCGGGAACAATTCCGTCCCCGATACCTTCAATTTTATGGAGACCAGGCTCGTGGCCCAAAAGAGCAGACGCGTTATGGGGTTCCACAGCAATGATCGACACAGCAGGATTTCTCTCCTTTAAATACTTGCCGACACCCATAAGAGTGCCACCACTTCCTACTCCCGCGAGAAATACATCTACATGTCCCTCTAAGGCTTCCCATATTTCTGGGCCGGTGGTCATGTAATGTGCCATCGTGTTATCTGGATTCCTAAACTGATCCAGAGTAAAGATATTACCATCCCTCATGCGCATTTCGTCGAGTTTATCAATAGAGCCTCTTATACCCCTTTTTGCTGATGTCAGGATTAATTCCGCACCAAGAGCACGAATTATCTTTTTCCTTTCCTCACTCATATTCTCTGGCATAATAATCTTTACATTGTATCCTTTTATCGCTCCCACCATTGCCACAGCAATCCCCGTATTACCGCTTGTTGCTTCTACAATAGACATGCCCTTTTTGAGAACGCCCTGCTTTTCTGCCTTTTCGATTATAAACTTTGCGACCCTGTCCTTGACGGAACCACCAGGATTTAAAAACTCTGCCTTTCCAAAAATAGAAGCCCCTTTGTTTTCCATAAAGCTAACATCGACAATCGGTGTAGATCCAATGTTACTCAATAGATTTCTTTGTTGCATAAAATTTCTTCCCCCTCTCCAACAGAAACTAACTGCTCTTCTTTTCAAACACTAAGGCACCAACATATCCTGGCGCAGGATTAAAGCTCCGCACCGACCATTTATAAACCTCCTGCGGATTGTCCCTCACCCAAATAAAATCCCTGTTCAAAGAGGCCTCAAAACTGTCCATGGGTTGCATCAGTCCTTTACCTATAGCCTTAAGATAGGCCTCCTTTCTTGTCCAGTATTTAAAAAAGGCTTCGAGCCTCTGTTTTTCCTCAACCTCATCAATCGCCATTTTCTCTCCCGGAGAAAAGAAATTTAAGACAATGTCCTGGGCATCATGCATGGGCCGTATATATTCAATATCCACTCCTACCTGACGGGCTTGCGCAAAGGCAAAGATTGCAAGCTCAAAACTGTCAGACATGTTAAAACATATTTCATTGTGGTTCCCATCTATTGAAGGTTTCCCATAAGTGCCACAAATAAACTTCACATCATGGGGATCGATCTTCAAGTAACTTCCTACAATTTTCCTGAGCATGGCATGAGTCATAATAAAACTCCTCCGGTCCTTCTCAAAGTAAAAGCGCTCCGCCTGGATCCGCTCCTTTTCTGAGAGCATTTCCATTTCTCTATGGTAATCTTCCTGGTTTAACCACGCCCTCCATAGATGAACCTCATTTTCGCACAGGGGAGGATGCTCTTCGAGTCTTCTATTGTCTGCATCAAGGAATATAATACGCGGCTCTCCCTCCAAAATATTTTTACTCTCTTCTGTTTCAGAACACATGGGAAACACCTCCCAAAATCACAGAGGAAATCGTTTTAATGACAAGGGTTTGTGTACTCCTTATAAAAAAATGATCTCCCGGGAACAGACGCAAGACAATATAAGAAGAAGTATATGCTCCCCATTCTTCCAGTTCCTTAACAGATACCTCTTTATCACCCTCGCCCCCCAAAACCCAGATTGGACATGTGAGTTTGTCACCCTGCTCTATATACTTATAGGTCTCTACAAGAGTAAAATCTGCGCGCAGCAGCGGCAGAAGAATCTCCATAAATTCTGCATCTTGAAGCACAGCCTCCGGCGTACCGGAATACCGGCGTAACTCGCGAACAAAAGCTTTCTTCGGGAGATGGTGAATAGGATTCGCCTCCGGGATATGGGGTGCCTGACAACCTGAAACAAACAAATAGATTGGCTCAATCCCTTTCTCACGCTTCAGTTTACGTGATAGCTCAAAAGCAATCTTTGCTCCCATGCTGTGACCAAATAAAGAAAACGGCAAGTCAAGATAGGGGCTGAGAACCTCTACCAAAACTTCCACAAGCTCAAATAGATTGGTAAAGGGCGCCTCATCGAACCGGTTTTCACGCCCCGGCAACTGGATCGGGCAAACCTGAATCCCTTGCGGAAATTCCGATTGCCATGAGCAAAATATGGAAGCTCCGCCACCTGCATATGGGAAACAGAATAAGCGATGAGCCGCGCTCATGTCCGGCTCATGAGGATAAAACCAAGAATTTTTTTTCCTCTCTTTAGCATGTTTTCTCCTCATGTCTGAACAGAACTAATATCATTAGAACTTTGATTCTCGGAGACATACAAAAAGACAGTTTCTGCAGAAATTCCTTTGAGAAATTAAAACACAAAACACTAATAGTTTTTTTATTGCCAAAACACTTTTTTAACCGCCTAATGTATCTTTCCAATGTAAGATAAGCTACCACCTAACACCTCTGTTATTAGCCTAAACTAACACTATAAAGATAAACTAACTTAACATAATGTAAATCCCCCATAAGTTTTATTTTCATCATACAATAGACTTAATACCAAAGGTTGTATTTTTTTACTTCTTAAGTGAGCAAATTATGAAAATTTATGTTAAGAAAACACGAAATATTATGCGTTTACAAAACCATCAACCATGCCTATCTGTGGCTAATTCTCTTTCAGTTCGATTTCTCTTGAAACTAGCTTTAACCCAACCTTGAGGATGGTGCCGGGAGGCGGAATCGAACCACCGACACAGGGATTTTCAGTCCCTTGCTCTA
>JAGGTG010000197.1 GCA_021163905.1 Candidatus Aerophobota bacterium | reverse complement strand
CTACCTTTTTCTAAGAATAGATGTAAACGAAATTTGGTTAATGGACTGAATAAAATGTTGACAAACTTTTGAAGATATGTAGAATATCCTACGTAGGATGTTCTACATAGGATATTTTCTTCGCTTTTTATAAAAAGTCTTAACTAAAGGCATTAAAAAGGATGTGAAATGGAAATTGGAAAACCTACAAGATTAACAGATAAAAAATCAATTGTTCAGAAAATTATTGGTGAGTTTAGAAATGCTTTAATAACCAGAACTTTGAAACCAGGTGACAAGTTACCCACAGAAATAGAACTTTCCCGTAGATTTTTTGTAAGCCGAAATGCAGTGAGAGAAGCCATTAAAATGCTGGTTGCCCTGGGAGTGGTTGAGATTAAACGTGGCAATGGTACTTATGTTGCCAAGGGCATTTCTGCTCAGATAATTGATCCTCTTATTTTTAGTCTTCTCTTGGAAGGAGGGGTTCCAGATGAACTTTTAGAGCTAAGAGAGATGTTAGAGATAGGAATCTTGGAGATCGTGCTGAAAAAAGTAACCAAGAAAGATATTAATAAGATGGAAAAGGCAATTCAGTTATTGGAAGAGGATTGTAAAAAGGGAGAAACTAATAGAGAGATTTTAAGAAAACATGACCTGGAATTTCATTATGCCTTTGCGGGTGCAACTCATAATCCTTTAATTATAAAAATTGCCAAGACAATCTGGGAGATGTTTAAGGCTTCAATTGAGAAAGCTGTTTATTCCAGACCCGAAGATACTGTGGAAAGGCATAAGATGATCCTTAAAGCAATAAAGGAAAAGAATTTAGAGAAAGCTAAAGAGGCAATATATTTGTCTCTGGAAAAATGGGGAAGGGATTTACATACATATACATAGATCGAGATTTATATGCTAGGAGGGATTAACTTTTGAGGGTTAAGCTGGAAATTAGAGCCAAAAAGGAGGTGAAGAGGGGGGAGGCTATCCAGCATGGAAATACCTTTTATTTTTTGGTGATTTTGGCAAAGAGTTTAGGTAGGGAGTGATTGGACCAAAAATGAGGAGGGAAAATATGAAAGGTAAAATCCTGATCAAAAGTTTAATGGTGATAATAATACTGGCGTTATCCTGTTCATATGTGTTTACCTCTGTAAGTTTAGCAAGAGAAAAAACACCAATTGAGATTTATAACCCGAATTTCAAATTTCCTACCGAGCCTATTACCTTAACTTTCTGGGAGATTTATGGAAGTAGACCTGGTTGGCTTGAATGGGCAAGGAAAGTAGCCAGTGAGTACTCACAGATTCACCCTAATGTTAAGGTTAAAGTTAGAGAAATTCCCTTAAAGGAATATCCAATCATCTTTCAGTCAGCGATGCAGACAAATACAATGGCAGATGTATTCTGTATGTTCAGATACAGGATCCATGAGTGGGGATTGGCTCTACCAGCTCCAGATTGGGCAGTGAAGATATTTAAAACTCAGTATATAGATGCAGCAAACAGCTGGCAAAGATATCCAGAAAGTGGTAGTAGAAAAGAGTATCAGGGCAAATATTTAGGGTGGATATCAAGCGAATTAGATGCTGGTCAGATGTTGTACTATAATAAAGACATGTTTAAAGAAGCCGGATTAGATCCTAATAAGCCTCCAAAGACCTCACCCGAGTTACTCGAGTATATGAAAAAACTGACAAAATATGGTCCTGGCGGGAATATAGTTAGAGGTGGATGGGCTATAAGGTATCTTGGACATAAGGGGGGAATTGAGGAAAAATGGACTGCCTTCTTGTTCTGGTGGCATGACTGTCGTAAGGGAAGGATATTTACAGAGGACTGGAAACACATACAGGCATGGGATTCTCCGGATTTTGTTGCAGCTGTAAAATTTTACCAGGATATGGTATGGAAATGGAAAGTGGCAAGCATTGAGATGCCAGTACCTACAGAGGCTTTCAAATTGGGATTGGCTGCAATGACTAATAGGGAATCATTTCTGGAAGGTATACTTAAAAGAGATGCTCCCTGGATTCACTACGGTATAGCTCCAATAGTTTATGGAGCTCCTCCTTATGGACAGTATAAAGAAGGTGTTTGGACTGCTAATCAACTGTCCTGCGTTTGGAAGGGGACTAAGTATCCTCAGATAGCCTGGGATTTTAATATGTTTTTAAATAATGATAAACATGATCTGGAGATAAGTAAGATAGCTGGGGGAATTCCCAGAAGAAAAGCTAATCAGGACACTCCATATGCAAAAAGCATTAAATGGTTGGATGTATTCAAAGAGGCATATAGAAGACCTCTGGTAAGGGCGGAGGAGTATGACCCTTATGGTTTGTTTGGAAATCTGGAAGATGTTCTTGGAGATGCAGTTGTGACTTGCCTGCTTGATCCAAATGCTGACCCAAAAACTGAATTGAAAAAAGCTCGTGCAAAAGCTGAGGAAATTTTGAGATCCGCTATAGAAGCTCAAAAAAAGTAAATGCTGTCTTACTTCTTTGTGGGATTAAAAAATCCCAGTGTGTTAGAACATTCTATAATCTCACCTGCCTGCTGTCTATTGTTGGACAGTAGGCAGGGAAATAAACTAGAGTATAAAGGCTGAGAAGATGGGAGTTAAAATCTCACGCGAAAAATGGGGTTATATCTTTGTGATACCTGGGGTCTTATGGTATGGGTTATTTATGCTTTATCCTATGTATTACGCCATTATTTTATCTGCTCATCGATGGATGGGTGTTGAAACAAATCCCCTATTTGTTGGATTAGATAATTTCAAAGAAATTTTTACGGATTCACTTTTTTATAAATCTACTGTGAACACATTTTATTTTACATTTATAAGTGTTTCTCTTACCACTTTTACTGCACTTTTTATCGCCATTTTGTTAACCAAGGTTATAAAGCTCCGAGCTATTTATAGAACTTTTTATTTTCTTCCTAGTGTGGCTGGAGTTGTAGCAGTAGGTATAATATGGACATGGTGTTATCAGCCTACTTTTGGGTTGTTTAACCGTATTTTGCAAGTTTTACATCTTCCTCCTTCAAGATGGATTATGGATCCAAGATTGGCGCTATTTTGTGTAGCTATAACTCAGGCATGGATGAGATTGGGATTTAATGTAATTGTATTCCTGGCAGGACTTTTAACTATTCCAGAACAGTTTTATGATGCAGCAAAAGTTGATGGAGCAAGTGGTTTCCATCAACTTATTCATATTACTCTTCCCCTTGCAAGGCCTATTATTACATTTCTTTTAATATACAACACAATATATGGTTTAACGGTGTTTGGAGAGGTTTATATGCTAACCGAGGGGGGGCCTGGAAGTGCTACCTATACTGTTGCATATCTGATGTATGAGACAGCTTTCCGTTATTCTAGGATGGGTAAGGGATCTGCCATGGCTTTATTTTTGTTCGTCATTATTCTTGTAATTACCGTTATTCAAATGAAGTTTTTTGAGAGACGAACACAGATAGAGTATTGAATCTGTCTAATATCTAATAAAGGGTAATGGATAGATGAAATTATCACAAATAATATCTGGTGTTATAAAAGTTTTGCTATATTTTATTCTAACAGTAGGGGTAATAACAGTGTTAATACCCTTTTTATGGATGTTAGCAACTGCTTTTAAACCTTATACTGAGATGTTTAAATTGCCCATTTCTTTCCTTCCAAAAAGCCCAACCTTTCAAAATTTCGTAGAATTAGCTCATACTTTTCCTCTTCCTCGTCTATTTTTTAATAGTTTCTTTATAGCCGGGGTTGCATGTGTGAGTTCTGTTTTTTTTGCAACTATGGTTGGTTATGGATTGGCAAAGTTCCGCAGTAGAGGGTTAAATATCATTTTCTTAATTTTGCTTTCTTCTATAATGGTCCCTGATTTCACTCGTGTGATTCCACTGTATCTCACTATGGTTCGATTAAAAGGAGATAATACCTACTGGGGTGTTATTATAGTTAATTATTTGAGTATATTCGGCATATTTCTTATGAGACAATATGCAATGGCCATACCTGAGGAACTATTAGATGCTGCTCGTATTGATGGAGCTTCAGAACCTCGGATTTTAATGGAAGTTGCCTTTCCCCTCTTAAGACCGGCTTGTGTTACTCTTTTGGTTATTAAGTTTATGTGGGTTTGGAACGATTTTCTATGGCCTCTGGTGATGTTGAGAGAGCCGAAGATGATGACTCTACCTATTGCTCTGTCAGGTTTAAAGGGACTACAGGTAATAAGATATGGTCCATTGATGGCTGGTGCTGTAGCTATAGTAGTTCCTGTGGCTGTGTTATTTTTATTTTTGCAGAAGTATATAGTACGAGGAATAGCTTTAACTGGATTTAAATGAGATAGATTAATAGTTTGGGAGAGAAAATGGAAAAACATTGGAAAGTTTTAATTACAAGGGATATTCCCCAGGTAGGTGTGGATATTTTAAAAAAACACTGTGAGGTAGATACCAATACAGAGGATATTCCGTTAAGTAAAAGTGAGATAATAGATAAGTTACGTGGGAAACAAGCTCTATGTTGCATAGGAACTGAGATGATAGATGATGAAATCATAAGCTCCGAGCCA
Source organism: Candidatus Aerophobota bacterium (assembly GCA_021163905.1). Classification (GTDB taxonomy): domain Bacteria; phylum Aerophobota; class Aerophobia; order Aerophobales; family B3-G15; genus JAGGTG01. The sequence goes on along the minus strand of JAGGTG010000197.1, from coordinate 5,247 downwards.
AGCTTAAAGGTTATAGCTAACTATGCTGTGGGTTATAACAATATAGATGTTGAGGTTGCGACTAAGAAAGGTATAATGGTTACCAATACACCTGGAGTTTTAACTGAGGCTGTAGCTGAGATGAGCTGGTGTTTATTGCTCTGTGTAGCAAGGCGTGTTATAGAAGCTGATAGTTTCGTTAGAGCAGGGAATTTCAAGGGAGGTGGACCTAAGCTTTTCTTAGGAGCAGAGGTAAAAGGTAAAACTCTTGGTATTATTGGAGCTGGAAGAATTGGTACGGAGGTAGCTAAAAAATCCCGGGTATTTAATATGAGAGTTCTTTACTATGACCTTGTGGAAAATGAAGAAATGAAAAAAATAGGCGGGAAGAGAGTTGAGTTAGAGTATCTTCTTAAAGAATCTGATTTTATTAGCCTCCATGTTCCCTTGACCAGCAAAACAAGACATTTGATAGGAGAAAAAGAACTGGGTTTAATGAAAAAAACAGCTTACCTTATAAATACCTCCCGTGGAGCGGTAATTGATGAGATTGCTCTGGTTAAAGCTTTAAAAAAAGGAAAAATTGCCGGTGCAGCTTTGGATGTTTACGAAAATGAGCCTGAAATTACCGAAGGACTTTCAGATATGAAGAACGTTGTGTTAACACCTCATATAGGAAGTGCTACTAAAGAAGCAAGAGAAAAGATGGCTATAATGATGGCGGAAAATTGTATTGCAGCTTTGAAGGGAGAAATACCTCCCAATCTGGTAAATCCAGAGGTTTTAAAAAAATAGCTTAGAGGACAAAATATGCGTGATTATGATAAAATAATAAGGAAAAATGAAGCTTTTTTAAATATGGAGCCCGTAGAAGAACCACTTTTGGGAATATATGTTGGTAGTGAGATGCCTCTGGAACTGTATAAAAAAGCATCCGAAGTATTCTCCTCATTAAAAGGATCGGTTATAGTTCCTGAGGCAATTAACCCGAAAGATTTTTTAGATGATTATGATCGACTTTTTTTAGAGCACGAACAGGTTGGAGATGACTTATTTTGGTCGGCATCACCCCTTCCGGGATTTCCCTGGATGGAGGCAATTGTTGGTATTCCCGTTTATGCCTCTTCGGCTACTTATTGGACTGCACCTTATTTAAATGACTGGGATAAACTTGATGAGATAAGTTTTTCCCTTGATAATAAGTGGTTTCAAAAATTGCTGGAGTTTAAGGAAGTTTTAATTGAACATTCCAGGGGAAGATATCCATTGGCTACATCTTTTGTTCCGGTTAGGGGAGTTGGAGATATGATGGGTGCTGCATTGGGCCAGGAAAGGATGGTTTTGGAGTTATATGATAACCCGGAAAATGTAAAAAAACTTGCCTCTATATACGCAGATATATGGGTAAAAGTAGCTAAGACTCAGATAGAAAAAACGCCTAAATTCTATGGTCACTATGTAGTGCCTTGGTATAATATCTTAACACCTGATTATTGCCAGTATATGCAGGAAGATTCATTGGCTTATCTTTCCCCAAAGTTATACAGGGAGATTTTACTAGAAAAACATCTCAAAATGGTTAATGATTTTAAATGGGTTTTTATGCATCTTCATCCAGACGGTCTTTATTGTCTGGATGAGTTGTATAAAATGGAAAATTTAAAAATAATAGAGGTAACCAGGGATTTATTTGGACCTTCCATTTTTGAGCTTCTCCCAACTCTCAAAGAAGTGCAAAAACACAAACCTCTCCTTATCTGGGGAGATCTAACCAGAGAGGAAATTAGAGAGCTTTTAAATACACTATCTCCAAGAGGATTGTGTATATGCCCTGTTGTTAAAACAGTTGAGGAAGGGAAGGATTTGATAAGAAAAATGAAGAGGAAAGATCTATGAGTAATAATCTGGGACACCTGTTTGACGAAATGGAAAAAATCATTGAAAGTCCCGATAATTTAAAAAATGGGAGATTTTGGGAGAATCAGACCTGGCCAAGGGATATGTGGCGTGGGTTTCCAAGATTAAATCCATCTCAGGCTATTCCTTTTCTTGTATTTCCAGATAATGCACTATGGGCAAAAATATTAAAGGTAGATTTAAGGGATTACTACTCTAATGCCGAAACTCATCTAAAAACTCAACTGAGAATGAATATTTACCATTTCAACAACTGGAAGGACAATACCTACTACACTAAAGATTTATTTATCTGGTTTGGAGTGGTTACTGAACTTAGTTTTTTTGGGCCTAAAATCAGGTTTTTCCCCAATAGAGAGGGTTGGATTGAAAATCCACCCTTACTGGAGAAAAAAGAAAAATTAGCCTCTTTGAAGTGTCCTGATTTTTACAAAAGTGGACTTATGCCAAGAATTCATGAATTTTATGAAAAAATGAACAAACTTGTAAATGGAAGATTCAGGGTACTTTTTCCTATGTGGGTTCGAGGCCCTTTTTGTATTGCAGCTCATCTAAGAGGACTGGATAACATAATAATAGATATGCTTGAGGACCCAGAGTTTGTCCATGAACTTATGCGATTTATAACAGATTCTGAAAAGGAGTGGGTTAAAGAGAGGGCAAGATTTTTACACCTTCCTATAGAGAAAACATTCCTCTTTAATGACGAGGTTGGCCTTCCCCTTATAACTCCTGAAATGTATGAGGAGTTTGTTCTTCCCTATGAGATAGAGCTGGCTAATTTTTACGGTGGTATTCTTTACTGGCACAGTTGTGGTGATACGAGTGATTTTATTACCTTAATAAAAAAGATCCCTGGTTTAAAGATGTTTCATGTTGGACCAAAGACAGATGTTTTAAAAGCAGCTAAAACATTTGCTCCGCATACTCCTCTTGATGTGGATCTGGACCCGTTCAGGGATGTTCTTGAAGCAGATGAGGAAAAGATGAGGTTGAAGATAAGGGAAATAATAGATATATGCACAGAAAAAAATGTACCTTTTTGTATTCGAGCAGATGGATTTCAGCCTGTTCATACCTTGGAACGGGATCTTTCTAAGATAAGAGTTTGGATTGATGTTGTTAGATCTGTTATTAAAGAAAAAAATACAAGGGAGGTAAATGAATCACATTGATCGAGTTCTGTGTGCCTTTGAGCATAAAGAACCAGATAAAGTACCAAAAGGTGAATGGTTTATAGATCCAGCTCTTTTAATTAAACTTATAGGTAAAACCAGTGGAAGCCATTTTATAGATTTGCTTCATATATGGGAAATATTAAATATGGATCTAAAAGCTACTAACGTTGGTTATGAGATTAGGGAAGTTCTTGGAGAGGATGAGGAGGGAAGAAAGATCTTTAAAGATTGTTGGGGCTGTGTATACAAAGAATCAAAAATTGGACTACTTACCCCAGCATTATTGGACTCACCTATAAAGGATATTAATGAAGTTTACAGTTATAAATTTCCTTCCTTAGATGAATTTAAAACAGATGAAGTTCAACTATGGGCGGAAAATACGGATTATTTTATATTTGGAGTTGTATCTGGCGGATTTGAAAGACTCACCTCACTTGTGGGGGGATTTGAGAATTATATGATTTATTCTAAAACAAATCGAAAGGAACTTGAGTACTTGATAAAAAAATATACTCAATATCAAGCTGAGATAGCTAAAAAATACATTAAAGCAGGAGCTCATGGAATAATTATTGCAGATGATCTTGCCTATAATTCAGGGCCTTTTCTCTCACCTGATCTTCTTAGAGAAATTCTTTTTCCATATCTTAGGGAAGAGGTTCGTATAATTAAAGATTTTAAAAATGTCCCGGTTGTTTTTCACTCTGATGGTAATGTAACTTCTTTATTAGATGATATTGTAAGATTAGGGGTAGATGGAATTCATCCCCTGGAAAAACATGCCGGAGTAGATATTGGAATGGTTAAGAAAAAATACGGAGATTGTCTTTGTCTTATGGGAAATATAGATACAAATTACACTCTACCCTATGGAACTCCTCAGGAAGTAGAGAAGGAAGTAAAGAATCTTATAGAAACTGTTGCACCTGGAGGAGGATTTATTCTGCGTGCTTCAAATCTTCTTACAGCCGATATTCCCAAGGTAAATGTTCTTGCTATGTATTATGCAGCTGAAAAATACGGGGTTTACAAAAAGTGTAGCTGAAGTTAATAACAAAGAAGGAGGGAATTTAATGTTAGCAGCAGTGTTAGAGGATATAAAGCACATAGAATTAAAGGAAGTACCTAAGCCAGAACCAAGATATGGTGAGACTATAGTAAAGGTAAAGGCCTGCGGTATATGCCAGACAGATTTTAAGGCTTATACCGGCGAGAGAAAAAATTTTACTCCCCCAATAATTGTTGGTCATGAAATATCGGGAATTGTTAGTGAGGTTGGTAAAGGGGTTAAAAATTTTAGGGAAGGTGATGAGGTGATAGTTTCTCCCGCAATTTATTGTGGGAAATGTGATTACTGTAAAAGTGGTCTGGAGCATTACTGTGTAAACGGAGCGGTTATAGGTGGAGATGGATTTGATGATGTAAGGGACGGTGGATTTGCCGAATATGTGGTGGTTCCAGAGACAAACCTTTATAAAAAACCAAAACAGGTATCTTTTTCTGCGGCAGCCTTAGCTGAACCTTTAGCTGGATCTTATAAGGGAATGATTGAGTATAGCAATTTAAGATTAGGAGAGGATGTAGTTATAATAGGGGCTGGTTCAATGGGACTTTTACTTACTCAGGTTGCCTCAGCAGCTGGAGCAGCAACTCTTATTCTTATCGATATTGAGGATTATAAACTGGAATATGCTAAAAAATGTGGAGCTACCCATGTTATTAACTCAAAAAAAGAAAGTCCCAGGGAAAAAGTTTATGATATACTCCCCAAAGGTCCTGATGTGATATTCGAAGCTGCCGGTGTATTGGATGCAGCTTCGCTGGCGTTTGATCTTTGCCGAAGGGGAAGCAGAATTAATATGTTTGGGGTTACAACTCCAGGAACAATTCCCGTGTCTCCAGGGCATATTCATTTTACAGAAATTGCAATGGATGCCTCTTTTTCTGTAACTCCAAGGACTATGCTGAAATCAGTCAAACTAATGGAAAAAGGGTTGGTAGATACCTCCAAGATAATAACTCATGAGTTTCCACTTCATGAAATATCTAAAGCTCTTGAAACCATGAACCTACCAGAAAGAATTAAAATTGTTATAAAACCATAAGTTATTATCAAAAGCTCAATCTGGTCTTACCCTGAAATTGGGACAGTTTCTTGTAACTATGTGGG
>JAGGTG010000239.1 GCA_021163905.1 Candidatus Aerophobota bacterium | reverse complement strand
CTATGTCCAACGTCGCTTTAGACCCACCGACCCAATGACCCAATGACGCAACGACTCAACAGACGAGATAGACGGAGTTGACCCACTGACCTGACTCACCAAACAAACCAAATAAACTAAACGAACCAAAGTAACCAAATGCACCAGACAGATCCAACTGACCAAACAGACGAGACAGACGAAAAGGACTCAACAGACGAAAAGGACGAAAAGGACGAAATAGACGAGATAGACGAGATAGACGTTTTTCAGGACAGCCCTGAATTTTTCCCGGAACTGTAATTTGGAAATTTGACAGAAAAGGAATAGTAAAATATGATATGAAACAATACAGATAATTGGACATTAGATAAGAGGAATTAAAATAAAAAGATAAAAGGAGGGAAATTATGAAGATGTGGATAAAAACAACGATACTGGTGTTAGTGGTATTAGTGGGAGCAACTCCTGGATTCTCCTTTACTTCCTTTGGAACTAAATCAATGGGGATGGGAGGAGCTTTTACAGGGGTTGCAGATGATGTGAGTTGTGTATTCTGGAATCCTGCCGGACTAACTCAAACCGGTTACTTTGACCTGGATGTATCTTTTTCTGGAGGAGGGGAGAATACAAAAAATTTGGCAAATCTTTATAAAATATATCAGGCTATTCAGGAGGAAGATTACGATAAAGCCAGAGATCTTGTTGATGAAATTAGCACTCCTTTTGGCCTGGAGCCAACATTTGGTGTAGCTATTGGTTTTTTAAAAAGAATTGCAATTTCTGGAGGTCTACAGGCAGAATTTAACGTAAATAAATTTGAGAGTGGGCACGATGATGCTGGAGATTACATTCATATAGAGGATGTTGAGACTGCTATTGTTCCACTGCAGTTCTCCCTGGCCCGAAATTCTATAAAAAATTTAGTAGTTGGGATAAATATTAAATATATCCAGGGTGCACGTCATTCATCTGATTTTAAAATTTATTCAGATGGAGAGGTGGAAAAAATAAAGGATGAAGGAGGGCGCTCAAATGCTGCTTTTTCCTTTGATATAGGAGCACTTTATCATAAGGAAAAAAGCCGTTTTACTTTAGGAATGATGATTGAAAATGTGCTTGAGCCAAAATTGAGCTTCCCGGAGCTATCCGGGGATTTAAGCTCAATGAAACTTTCCAGAAAGATAAATCTTGGAGCTTCTTTCAAACCCATATCCATGTTAACTCTCTCAGCTGATTTACATGATTTAACCGGTAGCTCTACATTTCACTTTGGAGGGGAGCTTAATTTGAAATTGATAAAACTAAGAGCTGGAATGAATGATGGGGACATAACACTGGGAGTTGGCTTAAATCTTTTCCTGTTTAATCTGGAAGCAGCTTACTACAAGAAGAAGGAAAATCCCTACGTTTCTCTTACAATGGTTAAGATTTAACTTTAGAGATTTGGTAAACTGTTGTGTTGCTCTCCGGGGTAGAGGAGATTTTAGCCTCCCGGTTAAGGTTAAATAGATGGTATGGAAAAAAATTTTTAAATTGTCAAATTTGGATCTAAAAATTATTTAGCCATTGAAAATGAGAAAAATTGGAATTCTTACCAGTGGTGGTGATGCCCCCGGAATGAATCCCTGCATAAGGGCAGTGGTGAGATATGCCATGTCAAGGGGGCTGGAGGTTATAGGTATAAAAAGAGGTTATAAGGGATTAATAGATGGCGATGCTGAAATTATGAATATGAGAACAGTATCGGGGATTATTTATCGAGGTGGAACTATTCTTAAAACTGCACGTTCAAAGTATTTTACGGAAGAGGGAGGCCAGAGAAAAGCTGTTCAGAATATAAAAAAATTTGGAATAGAAGCACTAATAGTTGTAGGAGGAGATGGTTCTTTCCGGGGAGCAAGAATTTTGGATGAAAAATGGGATGTTCCCACCATAGGGGTTCCAGCTACCATAGATAATGATATATGGGGAACAGATTTTACCATAGGATTTTTAACTGCTGTTAATACTGCCCTTGATGCTATAGATAAAATAAGAGATACGGCAGTTTCCCACGACAGGGTATTTTTTGTGGAGGTTATGGGAAGAACATCTGGCTTTATTGCTCTTTGGTCAGGCATTGCCGGTGGAGCAGAGGAGATATTAATTCCTGAGGTACCGGTTGATATTGATGGAATCTGTGAGAGACTTGAGAGAGGACGTAAAAGAGGAAAAGTAAGCAGTATAATTATCGTAGCAGAAGGAGGTAAAGCAGGTAGTTCCTATGAAATTGCCTCAAAGGTAAGAGAAAAAACAGGTTATGATGATAGAGTGGTTGTCCTTGGTCACCTGCAAAGAGGTGGATCACCCTGTGCCTGGGATAGGATCCTTGGAACAATGTTAGGAAAGGCGGCAGTTGATGTTGCAATTGATGGTGGAAGAGGTGTTGCGGTGGGGATTATAAATGGAAAGGTTAAGACATCATCTCTTAAAGATGCTTATGAAAAAAAGAAAAAAATAGATTTTGATCTTTACCACTTAAACGAAATAATGGCTACTTAAAAAATGGTTAGTCAGTTGCTCAGTTAACCAGTTGCAAACCAAAAATAAGCTAACCGGTCACTGATCAACCGACTAACCAAAAGTTTTTTAAACAGAGGCCTCTTTACCTTTTAGAAATTTTAACCCTTCCTCTGCAAGAACATCTGCGCTGGGAGCTAATTTTCTCCATATAGCGGTCATCCTGGCAATTTCCTCAATGGCAGGAACAAATGATTCAATAATTGCCCACCTGTTGTAGTTAATTTCTTTTAAAGCTTTGTAAACATCATCCCATGGAACATGACCTGTCCCGGGGATACCTCTGTTATTCTCGCAAACATGGAAGTGACAGAGGTACTCACCAGCTGTCTTTATAGCCTTATAAAAACTTTCCTCCTCTATATTGAGGTGGTAGGTGTCAAGATGTATCCTGATGTTGGGATGGTTAATTTCCTCAACAAGCTTACGGGCATCTTCCGCTATGTTTAAAAAATAAGTTTCATATCGATTAATTGGTTCAAGACCAAGGATAACGTTTTTTTCTTTTGCGTATTCCGCAGCTTGCAGAAGAGATTCTTTACAGTAATCCCACTCCTGTTGGGTTCTCATTTTTCCTGTAAATTCCCCCCAGGCTGCATATAAAACCCCACTTACAATATCAGTTCCAAGTTCAACAGCAAGATCTATAGCTTTTTTTAGATAAGCCACACCATTTTTCCTCTTATTCTCATCTGGACTTATAACATTCTGATTTTCACCCAGTCCAGTACTAATTGTGCATTCCATTCCGGTTTCTCTCATTTTCTCTTTTATTTTCTCTCGAGGTAAACTGTCAATACTATCTGCATTGACGTAAATTTCCAGCCCATCAAATCCCATTTGTTTTAATTTATCAAAAAGCCCAAGGTCTTTTTCTGTGAACCTGGCTGTCCACATTAGGGAATGCGCTCCGTATTTCATATTTTTAACCTCCTTGTGTATTTTTCTTTATTTTACCAAATTCTGACAAAAAATCAAAAATTTATATCTCATCTGCCCGATGGCAGGCTACCAGATGTCCACCACCTAAATCTCTAAGAGTTGGCTCCTCTTTTTTACATTTTGCAATTGCATAGGGGCAGCGAGGATGGAATCTACATCCGGGGGGAGGATTAACAGGACTTGGCACATCACCTTTCAGGATTATCCTTTTTTTCTCTACTTTTACCTCTGGCTGAGGAATAGCAGAGATCAATGCCCTTGTGTAGGGATGTTTTGTTTTTGAAAAAATATCCTTAGTTGAGGCAAGTTCTATTATTTTACCAAGATACATTACAGCTATTCTCGTTGCTATATACTCTACAACCATAAGATGATGGGTGATAAAAAGATAAGTTAAATTTAGTTCTTTCTGCAGGTTTTGTAGAAGATTTAAAATTTGAGCTTGAACAGAAACATCAAGAGCAGATGTGGGCTCATCCAGTACTAAAAAATCAGGATTGGTAGCAAGAGCTCTTGCTATTGCAATTCTCTGGCGTTGTCCTCCACTGAACTCATGAGGGTATCTAAAAAGGTGATCTTCGGTTAATCCCACCTTTTGCAAAAGTTCCAGCACCCTCTCGTCTATATTATTTTTAAACCCATGGACTTTTAGAGGTTCACCAACAATATCTTTTACCAGCATCCTGGGATTAAGAGAGGAGGATGGATCCTGAAATACTATCTGCATTTTCTTTCTTATCTGTTTTAGTTTTTTACCTTTGAAGGTAGAAAGATCGTATTTTTTTCTCAACAAATTCAGCTCAGCTGAATTTGAATTTCTGGATATAAGTTCAAAGAATTTTCTTTTTACATCCTCGGGAACTTCAAATAAAATATACCCCTCTGTTGGATCAAGGAGACGAATAATAGTTTTACCAAAGGTGGTCTTACCACAACCTGATTCTCCTACCAGTCCAAGACATTCCCCCTTTTTTATTTCCAGATCGATTCCATCAACTGCCTTTACATCCCCTATTTTCTTTTTAAAAACCCCTCCCAGTATGGGGTAGTATTTTTTTAACTTCTTAACTTCCAGAATCTTTTCCATTTAGCAACCTTCAACTCTTTTGTAATTAATCACCATAAAAATGACAGGCTACAAAGTGGTCCTTACCCACTTTTTTTATTTTTGGTTTAACCCTTGTACATTTTTCTTTTGCTTTTGGGCAGCGAGGATGAAATCTACATCCGGAAGGAGGATTAACAAGGTTAGGAACATTTCCCTCAATACTTTCCAGATTTTTAATACCCGGTCTGGGTATTGATCTAAGTAAAGCTCTGGTGTAAGGATGCAAAGGATTTTCAAAAAGTTCCTCTACTGTAGCAAGCTCACATATACACCCTGCATACATTACTGCTACCCACCTGCAGACCTCTGCTATCACTCCTAAATCGTGGGATATAAAAAGGACAGATGCTTTCATTGTTTTCTTGAGTTCCTTGATTAGATCAAGAATCTGAGCTTGAATTGTTACATCTAAATTAGAAGTGGGCTCATCGGCTATTAGCAATTTTGGATGACAGGCAAGAGCTATAGCAATTACCACTCGCTGTTGCATTCCTCCGGAAAGCTCATGAGGGTATCTATATACCACCCCCTCAGGGTTGGGAACTCCCATCATCCGTAAAAGAACAACCGATTTATCCAGGGCTATTTTTTTAATCCGATGAAGATGCATATTTAAAAGAGGAATATGTGAGAGAAATTTAAAAATAAAGGTCTCTTTTTCCTTTAAAGCCAGCTGACACATTTTTTTTTCTATACTAAGTGTTATTCTTTGAATGAAGAAATTCCTTTTCTTTGTTAACTCTTTATCTATTTTGGAGGCTGCTTCCTGGTAAAGCTGTCTTTTTTGATGTAATAAAAAGCTCTCGGCGATTTGCTCACCTACTGTATAAACAGGATTTAGGGCAGAAGATGGTTCCTGAAAGATCATTGATATCTCATTTCCCCTGATCATTTGCATCCAGTGCTCTGTCTGTTTGAGAAGATCTACATAACGAGATTTTGAATTATTTTTTAAATTAAATATGACTTTTCCCGATTCTATTTTTCCTGGAGGGAATATGAGTCTCATAATAGATAGAGAAGTAACACTTTTTCCACATCCAGTTTCACCTACAAGACCCAGGGTATCGCCTTCTTCTATTTTAAAGCTGACTTCATCAAGTGCTTTTACCACTCCTTCATAAGTATAAAAATTGGTCTTTAAATCTTGCACATTTAAAAGCTCGCTCATAAATTTCCCTTTTACTTTCTTCTTAATTTTGGATCGAGTATATCCCTGAAAGCATCACCAAGCAAATTCCATCCAAGTACAAATAAAAGAATAAAAATTCCAGGTATTGTTACTGTATACCAGTAGGCAAGGGGTTTTCCTGGAGGACCAATTATCCAGTTGCGGGCAAAACTTATCATCTGTCCCCAATCGGCATAGCCTATAGGGGCTCCCAGACCAAGAAAACTCAAAGCAGCAGCAGTTAAAACCATAGCTCCTATATCAAGAGATGCCATTATCAGTAAAGGGTAAATTGCATTGGGAAGAATATGTTTAAAGATAATTCCAAAATCAGAAACTCCGGTAGCTCTTGCAGCTTCAATATAAGTTTCCTCTCTTACAGAAAGAATGTCTCCTCTTATTAATCGAGCATAACTTGGCCATCCAACTATAATGAGGGCTATCATTACCTTATCAAGGGAATGCCCCAGTGCAGTTACAAGAGCCATAGCCAGAATAAGTGTGGGTATTGACATAAATGTGTCCACAATCCTCATAATTATCTCGTCAATTATTCCTCCATAGTATCCTGATAAACTTCCGAGGATAATTCCTATGACCATAATGCTTCCGACAACCATAAAGCCGATTCTAAAAGCAGTGCGGGTTCCCCAGATTACCCCATAAAATATATCGTATTGACCTTCTGTTGTACCGAAGGGATGTTCCCAGCTTGGAGGTTTTGGAGTGGCGCTATAACCATACCTGGGGATCCGGTAAGGGTCATAAGGGTATTTTGGTGGTGCAATAACTGGTGCCAGTAAGGCTATAATGGCAAAGAATAAAATGATGCAAAGACCCACCATAGAAAGAGGACTTTTTTTTATCCTGCTTAAAGAAAACTTTAATTCCTTGATTCTCGGTTCAAGTCTTTTTCTTATTTTTTCTTTTTTTTGAAGTAATTCTGGACTCATCCTAATCTTACTCTTGGATCAAAGTAAGCGTAGAGAAGATCAACAATTAAATTTGTAAGGACAAACAAAATACCGTTAAAAAGCACGGCACCTAAAACTGCAGGAATATCAAGTTGAATAGCTGCCCTTGCCCACCACCACCCCAGTCCTTTCCTATCAAATATAGTTTCAGTTATAACCACCCCACTCATCAGCATTGCAAAAAGATAACCAGATACAGTGACAACAGGAATCATGGCATTACGACGGGCATGTTTTTTAATAACGGTACGCTCATCTGCACCTTTAGCTCTGGCAGTTATAATGTATCCCTTTCCCATTGCCTCCAGCATACTTGACCTCATTATTCTCATCACCATTGCACAATCAATAATAGTTAAGGTTATAACAGGTAAAATAAGGTGGCGCAGGGCATCCAGGAATATCCACCATCTTCTATTAAGGAGGGCATCAATGGTATTTATTCTGGTGAATCTTACAAAGTTTCCTGATTTAACCACCAGACTTGCCTGCACACCAAGTGCCTCTGGTGGAAGAAGCCCTGAGAAATATCCATAGAATATCATAAGTAGCATAAGACCAAGCCAGAAGGATGGAAGTGACCATCCAACAATGGCAAATATCCTGCTTAAATGATCGATTGGTTTGTCTCTGTAAACAGCAGATGTTTCTCCCAGGTAAATTCCTATGAGAATTATCAGGGGTGCAGAGAAAAGGCCCAGTTCAATTGTATTTGGTAGGAAGTAAAAAAAAGCATCAAGAACTGGTCTTTCTGCTGTTTTTGACCAACCAAGGTTCCCATGTAATACTTCCACAATCCATCTAAAATACTGCACATAGATAGGAGCATCAAGACCATGTTTTTTAATGACACTTTGGATATTACGCAGTTGCTTTACGTCTGTTACAAAAACAGCTGCACGTTGTTCAGGTGAAAATAAAGAGAGAATGATAAATATAATTATACTAACGCCTATAAGAACAGGGATTATCAAGAGGAGTCTTCTTATTATGTAGTTTGTCATCTTCATATAAATTCCTTCTTTTAGGATAAAATAAATTCTCTGAAATGCCCGGGCTCTTTTTATAAGTATTTCAATTTATCTTTATATGTGGAAAGCGAGGCCAAAAGTTGGCCCCGCTTTCCACTGTATCTTTTCTTCAGATAAGTATGGGACTACTTTTTGTAAATAGGATAAAGGTATCCCTGGATTTCTCCACCTGGATATATTGGATTGTAGTACCATCCATGAACCCAATCTCTCTCATAGTGGCGCAGTAAAGCCTGATAGAGAGGAACACTTGGGACATCCTCGTAGTATATCCACTGCAGCTGGTAGTAGATTTGTTTTCTCTTTTTAGGATCCACAGTCTTAATGCCCTCGTCAATTAACTGATCTACCACGGGGTTCTTATAACTCTGGAAGGCAGAGAAATCACCCTTGGAGTGCATGAAAGGATGCACAAAGTTATGAGGATCAGCATAATCGGCAAGCCATCCAATTATGAAAAGGGTTAATCTGTGGTTTACCAGCTCTTTGAGGTATGTTGCCCATTCTACCGGTCTTACTTCTATCTTAAATTTGGGATTGAGAGCCTCTACATTTTCCTCGATCATTCTTGCTGCTATTTCTCGCTGGGTATTTCCACTGTTGTAAAGAATGGTGAACTTAAATCCTTTCTCCCATACCTTTCCACCCCATGCTTTTTTAAAATGTTCCTTTGCTTTTTCTGGATCAAAATAGTAGGTTTCCTGTTTTGGATTTCTATAAGGTAGTCCCTCTACGATAGGCCCAACTGGTTGAACGGCTTCATTCATAAATACATCTTTCAGATAAGTTTTCCAGTCAAAGGAATAAGCAAAACCGAGCCTTACATCCTTATCAGAAAAGAAATCAGGAGGAATTCCCTTTCCATCAAGTTTTCCACTTCCTATATCAGGATTTCCCTCTGGATTTATTTTGAAATTAAAAAAGAGGGCTGAAAGTGCAAGGCTGGGAAGATTTTTAACCACTCTTATACCTTTAACTCCCTCTAATTCCTTAATATACTGACGGGGAACATAAATTATATCAGCATCTCCAGCCAGAAACATTAGTTTTCTTGTGGTCCACTCCTCGATTATTTTCCATATAACCCTTTTGAGTTTAGCTGGTTCTCTCCAGTAACCATCGAATCTGACAAGTGTTGTTTCAACTCCAGGTTCCCATCTTTCCAGTTTAAAAGGACCTGTTCCACAGGCGATACCGTGCAGAGTTTCTTTTCCGGGTTCTGGATTGTTGTACTTTTTCCAGGTTTCAGCTGTTCCAGGCCAGTCCCCGTGTTCCACGCAGAACTTCTTGCTGACAATAGAACCCCAGGTATTGGCCAGTATCGCGAGAAAAGGTGGATAGGGTTGTTTTAAATGGAAAACTACACTATCACCTTTTACCTCTATTGCCCTGTCTATATCTTTAAAGCTAACAACTATGTTCCCTTTTTCATCTCTTGATCCGTGGACTCCTAAAAGTGGTTCATAAAGCATCCATACAGGTCCCCCATCTCTGTCCTGAACCATTGCCCGCTCAAAGGAGTACTCTACATCCTCCGGTGTAAGAGTTTCCCCATTGTGAAACTTGACTCCTTTACGAATAGGGAAAGTATAGGTTAAACCATCAGGAGATATGAGTCCATTTTCAACTGTAGGAACCTTGGTTGCCAGCAGTGGCACAAATTCATCGGTCTTTCCATTCTTAAAGGTGATCAGGGTCTCATAGATGTTGAAGATACGAGCTGCACTTGCCGTGTCATACGCCCAGGCAGGATCCAACGAATCAACAGTTCCAATATCTGCTATAATTAAAGTGTTTGGGTTTTTCACTTGGCCTACCGAAGCTGCTCCAGTTAACCCAATGAGCATTATCCCCACTACCATTGCCAATACTACTTTTCTCACCGCCTTCCTCCTTTCTCATTTTTATTCTATCTCATCTCGTCTCTCAATAGTTTATTTTTATTATAAAGAAATTAGTTATACTAGTCAAACTGGCGTTTCTTGAAATTGGGACACTTTTTCCACAATATTCCTCTCAAAGGCTCTCTGAGTATCCCTAAGGAAGCCTCTTTTTGGCGAGAAGATGAGCTTGCTCTTCACTAAAGTACAGCACAGCCAAAAAGCGGAGGCCGAGCTGCAGAGAAGTTAGA
>JAGGTG010000191.1 GCA_021163905.1 Candidatus Aerophobota bacterium | reverse complement strand
TATGTTCGAGGTTCTACGCTCAACGTTGCTTTAAACAACTGACTCAAGGACGCAACGACTCAACAGACCCAACGACCTGACTCACCAGACAAACCAAATGAACCAAACACACCAAATACACCAAACGCACCAGATAGACGTTTTTCAGGGCAGCCCTGAATTTTTCCCGAAACTGGAGTGTTTTTTCTTGACAGGAAGATTAAGTTAAGTAGAATAAGCTGCAGTACAGAAATTTAGTGTAAGAGTTAGGGATGTTTTTTATTATATTTTTAGGATCTTCTGTCTTTCCTGGAAAATTAAGATGGTGCCCTTTACGCTTGTACACTCAAACTACGGACATCTTACCTAAATAGAAAACGCAAACTAAAGATAGCTTAGTCGCAAGGCGCACAGGATAAAAAGTTAAGAATAAGGAGGTGATGATAAGCTAAAAAACGAAAAAATAATTAATGCCTTGCGTATCTTTTAAGGAGGAGGAAAAAATGAAAAAAATAGGTGTGGTTGTGATGGCTTTATTAATAGTTCTGATACTTTTTGGAACAGCTGTAAGTGCTAAAAAAACTGTTACTTTCTTTTTAGCCCTTTATGACGGTCTGACACCTGAGTATTACCAGGATCTAAACAGAGCTTTTAACAAGGCAAATCCAGACATAGATTTAAAAATTGTCCCTGTAGACTGGAATAAACTCCATGACAAACTGGTAGTTTCTATTGCAGGCGGTAGACCCCCGGATCTTTCAGTTATAGGAACTCGTTGGTTACTGGAATTTTTGAAGGTAGGAGCTGTAGAGCCCATAGAGAAATATTTAAGCAAAAAACTACTTGACAATATTGAACCAGGAGCTATGGAAGCGAGGATAAATAACATCCTTTATGCTCTGCCAGTAGCAATTGGTCCTCGATTTTTGTATTATCGAACCGATGTTTTTCAAAAATACGGTATTGCTGGTCCCCCAGATACTTTTGAGGAAATGCTTGCCGATGCCCAGAAGATCAACAACCCTCCAAATTTCTATGGTGTAGGAATGAGTGGCAAAAAGTATACAGAGCTTACCGAATTTGCCTATTATCTGCTTGGAAATGATGGCTATTTCTTTAAGATTAATCCCGATGGAAGTTATGGAAAGTGTAGAATTAACGATGAGGCAGGAGTTGGAGCCCTAACCTTTATGAACGATCTTGTTAACAAGTATAAAGTAACAGAACCAGGTGTAACTGCGTACACAAGAGATGAGGTTCAGGATCTTTTTGTCTCCGGTAAATTAGGTATTATGCTAAGTGGTGCATTTACTGAGTCTATTTTGAAACAAAGAGGTGCCACTTTTAAATGGGGTTATGGGCTTATACCCCATTTTGCCGGAAAGCACCGTCATGCTCTTGTAATTACCGATTCCATTATGATGTTTAAAGCCTCGAAAAACAAAAAAGCAGCGGCAAAGTTCCTGGAGTTCTTCTATCAGGATAAATGGAGATTTGAGTTTGATAAACTGGTTGGTTTTCCTCCTGTACTAAAATCAGTGGGTAAATTGCCTTATTTCCAGGCTCCAATTTATAAGGTTATGGTTGAGTCCATGCCTGGAGCTAAGGGATGGCCCTTGATTCCCGAGTGGGCAGAATGTAACGATATAATCTGGGATGCAATAGGAGCAACTTTCCTGGGTCAAAAAACTCCCAAACAGGCACTGGATGAGGCAGCAGCAAAGATAGATAGGATCAGGGAGGAATAGTGATTAGTAAAGACCAGGTGGTTTTTAAACCACCTGGTCTTTTTATCAGACTTATGAACAAAGATCTTACCCCTTATTCTAATTATTCAAGAAAGACCACCTTTTGGTCTACAGAATCAATGCTCGCCTATCTTCTTCTTTTGCCTTGTATGGCAATTCTTATAGCTTTTATGTTTTATCCCATCGTTTATGTTTTTCTAATGTCCATGTATAAAACCAATCGAATAGGAATGCTGGTTAGATTCATCGGAACAGGTAATTTTAGAGCCTTATTCAATACCAGAGAATTTTGGGAGATAACTATTAGGTCAGTTATCTGGACTGTTCTGGCAGTTTCTGTTAAAACTCTGGTAGGTCTTGCAATTGCCCTTTTGTTAAATGTTGATTTTAAAGGAAGAAAACTGGCTCGTACCCTGGTTATCCTTCCCTGGGCTTCCTCAGTTCCTGTGAGTGCTATGCTCTGGCAGTGGACGTATAACTACGATTTTGGTCTTTTAAACTATACTTTGAAAATAACCGGTCTCTGGAAAAATCCACCTCACTGGTTGGGATATCCCCTTTCTGCTTTTTTTGCCAATCTTTACGTTGACATCTGGATTGGTATACCCTTTATGGCTCTTGTTTTTTTAGCCGGCCTCCAGAGTATACCTCCAAATTTATACGAGGCAGCGCAGGTAGATGGGACAAATCTCTGGCAAAAATTTTACTATATTACCTTACCCTTGCTCAAACCCGTTCTTTTAATTGCTACTTTACTATCCTCTTTGTGGACTTTTAATGATTTCAATGTCATTTATATTTTGACCAAAGGTGGACCGGTAAATTCAACCGATATTTTAATTACCTTTATCTATAAGTACGCTTTTACCTTTTTAAAATTTGGGCCTGCCTCTGCTATGGCAGTGGTTACCTTTGCCATTCTGCTTGTATTGAGCTTAATTTATGCCAGATTTTACTTTAAAATTGAAAGGGAACAATGAAACAAAAAAACAAAGGAAAAATTGTTATTTATATTTTAACTGTAATTGTACTTTTGATACTCCTATTCCCATTTTTTGTGGCTTTATCCACCGCACTTAAACCGCTAAAAGAGGTCTACACCTCTCCTCCTCATTGGATACCTCATAAGCTCTGGTGGAGGAATTTTACCGATGTATGGACAAAATACCCCTTGGCTCATTATTTTGTCAACAGTTTTATTATTGCCTCGGGGGCAACGGTTTTTAATATAATCTTGTGTATCCCTGCTGCTTATGCTGTTTCTCGATTAAAATTTTACGGAAGGAGAACCTTACTGTTCTCGTTCCTGGTTGTTCAGATGTTCTCTCCTATTATCGTGGTTATCTCCTTATTTAAGATATTTGCCAAATTAGGTCTGGTTGATACTCTGTCATCTTTAATTATTGTAAATACCGTATTTACCCTGGCATTTTCCATCTGGATGCTAAATGGCTATTTTTCCACCATTCCCATAGAAATAGAGGAGGCTGCTCTTATAGATGGGTGTACACGGTTAAAAACCATAACCCGTATTATACTACCTATTGCCTTACCTGGAGTGGTTACCACCCTTATTTATACCTTCATTACTGCCTGGAATGAGTTTATGTTTGCCTTAACTCTTATCAACACTGCAGCAAAAAGACCTCTAACGCTGGGTCTTTACGATCTTGTTGGAAGGTGGGAAGTGCAATGGCAGTATCTTACAGCAGCTTCTTTATTTGCCATTGCCCCTGTTATTATCTTATTTATTTTAATTGAAAAACAGCTGGTGAAGGGTCTGGCTGGTGGAGCTATAAAGGGATAATAAATGAGAAAAACAAAAGTTGAAAAAAAAGCAAGTAAGGAGGACCAGTACAGTGGAATGATTTTAGTGGTAGATGATGAACCTGCTAACGTGGATCTTGTACAATCCTATCTTAAGGCTAATAGTTATAAGGTTATAAAAGCTTACTCGGGTGAGGAAGCACTTAAAAAAGCATTTGCGGACCCACCAGATCTTATCCTTCTGGATGTAATGATGCCTGGTATAAGTGGATTTGAGGTTTGTCGTCGTTTGAAATCAGATAACAGGACACAGCTTATTCCTGTAATTTTACTCACAGCCCTGCAGGATTTTCAAAGCAAGATCCAGGGTCTGGAAGCTGGAGCCGATGAGTTTTTAAGTAAACCATTTAATTTAACCGAGCTTTTAACCAGGGTACGTAATCTTTTACGAATCAAACGCCTAACCGACCAGCTGGAGCAGACAGAAAGTGTGATTTTTGCCCTGGCACGGGCTGTTGAAGCTAAGGATTCTTATACCAAGGAGCATATCCTGCGTATAGCTAACTATGCAGAACGTTTGGGGAGAGCCTTAAATCTGGAATCTCAGGAGATACTTGCTATACGTTACGGGGGTATTCTTCATGATATTGGTAAAATTGGTGTTAGTGAGGCTATCCTGCGAAAACCCGGTCCTCTTACTGAACAGGAATGGCTTGAAATTAGAAAACACCCCATTATTGGTGAAAGTATTATCCAGCCTATGCGTTTTGCCAATAAGGTGGGTCCTATTGTAAGGGGACATCACGAGCGCTGGGATGGCAAGGGGTATCCGGATGGTCTGAAAGAAAAAGCTATTCCACTTGGGGCCCGAATTGTTGCTCTGGTTGATTCCTATGATGCTATGACCACTGACAGACCTTATCGAAAAGCTCTTTCAGTTAAAAGAGCCTGTAGGGAAATAGAACAGGATGCAGGGAGTAAGTTTGATCCTGAACTGGTGCCCATTTTTCTTAAATTATTAAAAGAGGGTGCCCTATTAAGTTAAAAATAATATACCAGGAGAAAACCACGATGGATCTTAAAAAGGAAGGAGTCGCTATTCCTGAAGGAAAGAAAAGAGTTACTGTTTCCACAACTTTCACTCAGTTCTCACTACCACCGGTACGTGATGCCCTGATTGTAGGAAGAAAATCCCCAATTGGCTCTCAGGCGCTTTACAATTCACTGGAGGTGTTACTTAAGGGACAGTTTAAACTCATCTCTGTGGAGCACCCAATAATTGAGGCTCTAATTGTTAGAAAGTCGGATCTACGCAAGGTGCCTCAGGGAAAATTTGTTCCACTTTTAATTGAGACAGCAGAGAAGATTATGGATGAGACTGATTGCCTTAGAGTTGATGTGAATATTGAGGTCTCGGTAACCAAGGAGATAGCTTATGATTGACTCACTGGAGGATGCAGGTATTCAGGAAGTACTGGAGAAAGTTCCAATTTTCTATAGCAACGATAGTGTTGATGAGGTTCTAAAGCAATTTAAGCAAAGAGGATTTTCCTTTGCTCTGGTGCATCTGGAAAAGGGGTGGGTATGTATTTCTTCAAATAACCTTGCCGGTGTACCGCTAATGCGTCAGCTTAGAGATGCTGATTTAAAACCTTCCCCAACAATTTCTAAAAATATTTCTCTTTCCTCCCTTTTAAAAAAATTGCAAGAGGCCAAGCGACAAACTCTAATAGTGATGGACGAGAAAAAGCCCCTTGGTATTGTGCGATATGAAAAGGTCATAGAGTATCTTCTTGAAAAGACTAAGAAGGCTTACGAGTACTCTCAACAGGTAAGTGCTATCTTTAAAGGTTCCCCTATCCCCATTATTGTAGTGGATAAAGATGCTCGGGTGGTAGAAATAAGCAGAGCAGTGGAGCAGGAGATAGGTATTTATCCTGAAAAAGTGATTGGTAAAGTGGTGGGTGAGGTACTGCGCTGCTCCCACCGTCTTGATGATCCACGTGGCTGTGGCTTTAGCCCTTTTTGCCAGAAGTGTGAGCTACAAAAAAGTATACTTAAAACACTTAAGATAGGCAGGCCTCAGTTTAACAAAGAGGTAACTATTCCCATTAAAATTAAAACAGATACTGAGGTATCAGAGCGAGTTTTTCTCATCAATACCACACCTATAAAAAAGGAAGAGGAAAGGGCAGTTATTCTTACCCTGCAGGATATAACAAAACGCAAAAAAGCTGAAAAAGAGGAAAAGCTGCTCTCCCAGATTTACCACTTACTTGCCAGACGTAAACCAGGACAGAATATGATACGCCTTTCTTTTGAAGCGCTAAAAGAGCACATTCCCCTTGTCTTAGCAGTTCTTTTTACCTGGGAATCCGGGGATAAGCTGATAAAAAGAAAACTTTTATGGAAAGTTAAAGAATTTGATGTATCTTCCATTCTTGGTGAGATATTTGGCAAAGAAAAGGTGGACTACATTCCCTTGGAGATGCCGCCAGCTAAAGAGCTTTCAAAACAAAAACAAGTTTTACTCATTCCTGATTTGAGAAGTGGTCCTTACAACTGGTGCAAGATTGGAGCAAAGTACAACCTTCGTTCAGTTATCTTTTATCCTTTAATTTACCGAGAGGATTTCAAGGTTTTTTTGATGCTGGCAAGTAGCAAGGTAAGGGCTTTTACGAAGGAGCACTTAAAACTATTAGATAAGGTAAAACCTGTATTTGCCGCTACTATTGAGAGTGGATACCTGTGGGATAAGTTAAAGAATTTAAATGCCAATCTTGAGAAGCGAATTAAACAGCGCACTTTTGAGCTCCAGATTTTATATGAGCTCTCTAAGAAAATAGGTTACACTCTTAGCTATAATGAACTTTTTCAACTTATCCTTCGTTATCTTCATCGAATAGTTGACTACGATGTAGCTGCTTCTTTCTTGAATATAGGTAAGGAGTATGAATTTTTTATAAAGAAGGTACGTCCTCTCACATCTAAAGTAAAATTAGAGATAAAAAAGGAAATAATAAATGCCTTTTGTCAGCTATCCGATGTCCCTGTAGAAGAGGAACGTTTAAACATAAAGACCTTTAAAGCAAAAAATTACAACCCCCGAGCACCTTCAATAAAAAATCTTGCCTCCAGCTTTACAGTTCCGCTTATTGTCAATAAAAAGACTATTGGGACGATTTTTGTAGGAAAGGAGGAGGAAAGCTTCTTCTCTGAAGAGCAAATCCGCATTCTTTACACTCTGGCTAATCAGGCATCTATTTCCATTCAGAGATTGCAATCCCTGCTGGCAAAGGAACAAACCCGGGTGGAAACAGCTATAGAGAGTATGAGGGAAGGGGTTATCTTACTTGATAAAACAAGGCATATCACAGCTATTAATCCAAGAGCTCGGGAACTTTTACCATTTTTGACCAGCACTGATAAAGATGTGTATAGGGAGTTTGGAGGAGTAAAAATTGAGGATATTATTCGACTTACTAAAGCCGGCAGACACCAGGAAATTGTTATCCAGGGTTCACCTAAGAGGATAATCGAGGTAACTGCCTCTTTTTTTGGCAAAGATGAAGGTGTGGTAGTGGTGGTGGATGATGTAACTGAGGAACGGGAGGCACAAAGAAGAATAGAACAGCAGGAAAGGCTTGCCACAATTGGTCAGCTTGCCGGAGGTATTGCCCATGATTTCAATAACCTTTTAACCAGCATTATTGGTTTTGCACAACTTGGTTTGATGAAACTTGGTACCGCACATCCTTTAAGAAAGGATCTGGAGATTATTATCTCTCAAGGACAGCGGGCAAGTGAGCTTATTCGACAAATACTTGATTTTAGCCGCCGTTCGATAACGGAGAAAAAACCCCTTAATTTATCCTCCTTTCTTAAAGAGATAATGAAACTTCTCAGACGCACCTTACCCGAGAATATCCTTATTCATTGGGAGATACAACCTGGAGATTACACTGTATTTGCCGATCCAACTCATATCCAACAGCTTATAATGAACCTTGCAACTAATGCCCGCGATGCCATGCCCAACGGAGGAACCCTGACTTTTCACCTGAAGAAGGTCCTTCTTAGCAAAGAAGATGTGCAAAGCTATATAGGACTTTCACCCGGAGAGTATGTTATGTTAAAGGTAGAAGATACGGGATGTGGAATGAATGATGAGGTGAAAAAACACGCTTTTGAGCCTTTTTTTACTACCAAATCACCCGGTAAAGGAACAGGACTTGGGCTTTCTCAGGTTTATGGTATAGTGAAACAACACAATGGTTATATCTATCTTGAAAGTGAAGTGGGAAGAGGAACACAAGTTATTATTTATCTACCGTTTTTTAAAAAAGGGGAGAAAATACCCCGGGCAGATATTTTAAATATACCCAAAGGAGAAGATCAAAAGATACTTCTGGTTGAAGATGAGGAATTGGTACGGGAGGTTGGTCAAAATATGCTGGAAAAACTGGGCTACAGGGTACTGGTGGCATCAAACGCAAAGGAGGCTCTCCAAATTTTCAACTCTCACCAGGGTGAGATCTCCCTGGTTATAACGGATATGGTGATGCCTGATATGAGTGGGGGAGATCTTTATCGGAAACTGAACCGGATCAGCCCCGGGGTTAAGGTTTTGCTTGTGAGTGGCTACAGCCTGGGGGATGAGATAAAAAAACTCAAAGCTGAAGGGGTTATTGATTATTTGCAAAAACCCTTTCAACTTGAAGTTTTAGCGCGGAAGGTTTATGAGGCCCTTTCCGTGAAATAATACTTATCTTAAAGATTTTCTAAAGATTTTATTCATTTGACAGTTTAGATATATTTAACATAATTTATTAGCATTATAAAAATGCAGGATAATTTAAGGGTAGTAAGATGAGGTATATAGAAGAGTTTTTTAGTGTTAGTTTTGAAACCGAGGAAAAAATAGAGGAAAACCCTGTGCCTTACGGCAGACTCTGCAGAACACGTGCTGAAAAAACAAGATATGTTGGAATAGCCAGAATACGCAGGTTAGAGCCTAATAACTATAGGCTTGAGGGAATCACGGTTGTGATTCTTCCCGGCAAGGATAAGGTGACTCCTGAAAAAAGAAGAAAAATTATGGCATATGCAAGATCCCTTGCAGGTAAAAGATATGCAAGGCTGCTTCAGGGGGAAATTTCAATTCATATTGAGCTTGATGTTCCAGCTCAATTAAGAGATGTTGCTCTGTGGATGCCAAGTAAATGCATGGTTTACAATGTGGAAGACATAATTGAAGATATGCTTGAATATATGTAGTTAAAAAATAAATTAATAAAAAGGAATATAAAATGTTAAAAAAAATAGGAGTAGCTATTTTTTTATTGTTAGTTTTAAGCCTTTATTCCTGGGCACAGATGCCCGAAATTGATAGAGATGACTGGATTAGCATTTCAGGAGAAATAGATAGTGTAAAGGCAGAGGAAACTATTACCTCTTTAATTAACCTTGATTCAAAACCAGCAACAACTCCTATTGGCATAAGAATTTCCTCTTCAGGTGGGTCTTTGATGGCAGTTTTAGCTATATGCGATGTTATCAAGAATTTGCGTCGCCCGGTGGTTACGGTTGCTCTTGGTGAGGCACTATCTGGAGCTGCCATTATACTAAGTTGCGGTGATAAAAGGTACATTGGCGAGCATACCATAGTTATGCTTCATCAGCCTACCGTTTTTCTTGAAAATTCAATCTTTAATTTTGATGATTTCATCCAGTTTAGTTCAGCTCTTATTAAAATGGAAGATCAGATGTACCGTCTTATTGCTGAAAATACCGGAAAACCTGAAAAACAAATAAGAAATGTTTTAAAAAAAGAAACCTGGTTTACCGCCAGGGAAGCAATAGATTTTGGTCTTGCTGATGAACTTTTAAGTAAAGGAGGCCTACGTATAAAAGAAAGACCTCTTCCATCACAACAGAAGAAAGAAAAGAAAAACCCTGAATCTACTCAGTCCATAAGATAACCACCATTTAGATTAAGAGTTTCCCCGGTTATAAAGCCTGCCTCATCTGAAGATAAAAATAAAATAGCATGGGCTACATCTTCTGGTTTTCCCATTCTACGCACGGGTAAGGATTCAATTACCGCCTTCCTCTTTTTCTCATCCCAGTATTTCATCATAGGTGTATCAATAGCGTGTGGAGCAACAGCGTTAACATTTATACCAAAGGGACCAAGTTGCCTGGCAAGAGATCTTGTGAGGGTAAGAATAGCTCCCTTTGAAGCCCCATAACAGGGAGCAGTGGTATTGTCACCACGCTTGGCTGTAATTGATGAAACGTTAACTATTTTGCCGTATTTCTGTTTCTTCATAATCGGAACCGCGGCACGACAACAGTAAAAAACACCCTTAAAATTAACGCTGAGAACTTTATCCAGCATCTCATCAGTTACATCTTCAATAATTCCCCGGGCTATAATACCGGCGTTGTTCACCAGGATATCTAACCTTCCAAAATGATCCACCGTTTTTTTCATCATCTCATTA
>JAGGTG010000012.1 GCA_021163905.1 Candidatus Aerophobota bacterium | reverse complement strand
GCCCTGAATACCTGGAAAGTATAAAAAAGGCTCGGAAAGATTATAAAGAGGACCGCAATCCCACATGCTGAACTTTTAAAAAATAGAATTTTAATCATGGCTTTGGTTTTGATACCTTTATTAACGGTATTCTTATCTTTATAGTGCTAAAATAACAAGGAAGGAGAAAAATGAGTAAAGTAACTATTAAAGTTGACATTGAGGAGATAAAAGAGGCCATCTCTAAGCTTCCTGAAGATGAGAAAGAAAAACTTTTCTTTGAACTTAACCCAGCCTGGGCTAAAGCTCTTGAAAAAATGGAAAAAGAGGCTATTAGGGAAGATGATGAAGGAAAAACTATCAGCTTAGAAGATGTATGAGATAAAACTTAATACAAAAGCAGCAAGACAGATTAGAAAGCTGGATCCTCACATTAAAGGGATAGTCAAGAGAAGGCTTAAAGAAGCTCTTTCTCTAGAGCCTTACAAATATTCTTTCTTATCGGGAAAATATTCAGGGCTAAGAAGGGTGCTTTTTTTACGCCAGCAGGTGAGTTCAGGGCGGTTTATACTATTAGGGAAGATAAGAAAAGAGTTATTGTGTTATTTGTGGGATCAAGGGAAAACTTTTATAAAGAATTACAAAGATATTTAGAGGCATGAAGTGCTAAGATGCTAAGCATAGCCCTTTTGATTTGGGGAATAATTCTTATAGCTCTTTCTATATGGGGTTGGATTGGTTTTTATTCTCACATTAAGAATGAGAGTGCTGTTAATATAGCTACTCCTTTGGAGTTCTTAAGTATGGATGGGGGCTGATTTAGTAATTACTTATTAGTGGTCATTATTGAGATGTTTGATAGTTCTGATTTGCCTATTTGCGGATTTTATCCTTAGAAGTATTCTGGTTATAAAAAGGAAATCTTAAATATGCCAAATGAGGAAATACAACAATACATTAATCATGTAAAGCAAAAATAAAAGCTTAGCGTACCTATAGTTAAATTCCGGAATGCGGGAAAGAAAAAATTTAAATAATATAGAAGCGTAATCTTAATGAAAAAGAAAATAAAAAATTCTATCCTGGAACTTGTGGAGGGTGACATAACAGATATTAAAGCTGATGCTATTGTTAATGCAGCTAATACCAGGTTAATATTAGGAGGGGGAGTAGCAGGTGCAATTGCCAGAAAGGGGGGACCAAGAATCCAGGAGGAATGTAATAAAATTGGAGGATGTTCTGTTGGTGGAGCAGTAATTACAACAGGAGGAAATCTAAAGGCTAAATACGTAATTCATGCTGTTGGGCCAAGAATGGGTGAGGGAGAAGAAGATGAAAAGTTAAAAAATGCTACCTTAAATTCTTTAAAGTTAGCTGATAAGTACAGTTTAAAAAGTATTGCTTTTCCAGCAATTAGCACTGGTATTTTTGGTTTTCCAATTAAAAGAGCAGCTAAGATTATGCTTGATACTACTATTTCCTATCTTAAAGGAAAAACAAATATAGAAAGGGTGGTATTTTGTCTTTTTGGTAAAGATAGCTTTGAGGTATTTAGAAAACAACTGGAAAAAGAACAATAACTTTTTCATCATGCCTTTTTCTATGTCCCCGGATTTGATGAGGAGGGCAAATCTATTTTTCCGAATAAACATCGCTTAAAGTACTAAAGTACCACCAGCATTTGTAATTTCGTTAGAACTAATGACACCTAGCCCTGATATATCTTTCTTTAAATAAAGTTAATTACCTCCCGATAGGTATTAATTTAAAAATTTGTCATTTTTTGACTTTTTTGGGTATGATTCGTAAAAGTTCGTGTCCCCTAACCTCGTAAAAGTACCTGTCCCTTGACAGGTGTTTAATAAGACAATTGAGTGGGGGAAGTTCATGAAAATCCAACAGACAAAGCAAAATTTTTTAAGGAGAACAACCATCGCTTACGCTATTTAACTAAAGAGGAAATTAAAGCTCTATATAACGCTGCAGCTGAGCATCTTAAACCTATAATTGTTATAGCTCTTAATACCGGAATGAGAAAGGGGGAAATTCTCAATCTAAAATGGGAAGATATTGACTTTCGGCAGAAAATAATATATATTAAATACGAAAAACGGAGAGAAAAGAGAGATACTAATGAAAGATTCTTTATCTGATACCCTTCTTAAGACAAAAAAACATCCTGATAGTCCATATGTTTTTTGTAATAAAGATGGAAAGCCTTATGGTAGTATAAAAACAGCTTTCTGGTACGCTCTAAAACAGGCAAAAATAAGAAATTTTAGATCTCATGATTTTAAGGCATATATTTGCCTCCCACTTAGTGATGGCAGGTGTAGATCTTAATACCGTAAAAGAACTTTTGGGACATAAAGACATTAAGATGACTTTGCGTTATGCTAATCTTTCACCCGATCATAAAAGAAGAGCAGTTGAGACACTTTGCAATAAAATGGACACTATTTGGACACCGAGGGGAAAGAAAGAGAAATTGACAGTAGAATCTATCCTTTCAAATCTTGAATTATAAAGTATTTATAATATGGTGAGCGTAGCTCAGTTTGGTTAGAGCACTGGATTGTGGCTCCAGTGGCCGGGGGTTCAAGTCCCCCCGCTCACCCCGGGCTGTTAGCTCAATTGGCAGAGCAACGGACTCTTAATCCGTAGGTTGCAGGTTCGATTCCTGCACAGCCCACTTCAAGAGCAAAATGGGCGGGAATAGCTCAGCGGTAGAGCACCACCTTGCCAAGGTGGGGGTCGCGGGTTCGAATCCCGTTTCCCGCTCCAGTTGTCATAGTTTTTTATTCCCTGCCAATATTAGCCTTGCCATGAAAGTATATTTTTGTATAATTGCTATTCAAATAAGAATAATAAATGCTAAGTGCGAGGGTGGCGGAATTGGTAGACGCGCTAGACTTAGGATCTAGTGAGGTAAACCTCATGCGGGTTCGAGTCCCGCCTCTCGCACCAACAGGCTAAAAAAGAGGGAAAAATGCAAATAAAGGTAAATAAAAAAGAAAAATCGCAGTTAGATATTGAAGTTGAGGTTCCTGTAGAAACAGTAGAAAAAGTTTTCCTGAGAGCTTTTAAAAAGCTCGCCTACCAGGTAGAGGTTCCAGGATTTAGAAGGGGAAAAATACCAAGAAAAATATTTGAGCAAAGATATGGCAAAGAACCAATCAAGGAAGAGGCTATAAAGGAGCTTTACCCCCTTGTTTATAAAAAGGTTCTGGAACAGGAGAAAATAAATCCCTTTAGTTATCCAAGAATGGAGGTTATAAAACTCTCTGAGGGAGAGCCTGCTCTTATAAAATTAGAGATCCCATTAAAACCGGAAATTAAAATTGGCCAGTATAAAAAAATTAAGGTGAAGAGGAAAAAAATAGAGGTTAGCGATAAAGAAATCACACAGCAACTGGAAAGATTGCAAAAAAACTATGTTGAGTATTCCCCCCTTTTGGAAAACCGTCCAACTCGGAAGGGAGACTGGCTTGCTCTTCAGATGCGTCTTATCCTCCCGGATAAGCCTTTTGTCAAAACAAAGGAGGAAAATATCTGGTATAAATTAGGTTCTGATCAACTTCCATCTTCCTTCCATCGAGAACTTTTGGGAGCTAAAATAGGTGATGAAAAAATTATAGAAACAACACTGCCTCCTGATCATCCAAGAAAGGATCTGGCGGGAAAAAAATTAAGCTTTAATGTGAAGGTCAAGGACATAAGAAAAGAAAAAATGCCCTTACTTAATGACGATTTTGCCAAAAAATTAAATTTTAAGGATATGAAATCCCTAAAAGAAAAGATAAAAGAAGAGATAAGGAAAATCAAGGAAAAAGAAGAAGAGGAAAGAATTAAAACACGCATAATCGAAAAAATCCTGGAAAACTCTGATATTGAAATTCCCTCTTTGTTAATACAACGGGGAATTGAAGATGAAATGGACAAGTTAAAAGAGCAACTCAAAAAAAGAGGGTTGGATTTACCCTCTTATCTTAAACAGCAAAATATGGATGAGGAGAAGTTAAGAAAACTGTTTAAAGATAAAGTGGAAATGGAATTAAAAACTCTTTTACTTCTTGATGAGATTGCTAAAAAGGAAAAAATAGATGTCACAGAAGAAGAAGTAGATAAAAGATTGGAAATGATGGTAGAGGGAGAAAACAAAAAAGAAAAAATTAAACATTTAAAAGAGGAACTTGCCAAGAAAAATAATCTGAATAGTATTATTTACAGAATTAGAAATGAGAAGGTAATTGATTTTCTTTATCAACAGGCAGATATATCCGGTGGTATTTTGTTAACATTATAATAATTGAAATAATAATGAAAAAGGAGATCAAAATGGCGTTAATACCTATTGTCATAGAGAGAACAGCCCGAGGAGAAAGGGCTTATGATATATATTCTCGCCTTCTAAAGGACAGGATAATATTCATTGGAGCTCTTATAGATGATGCCGTTGCTAACACTGTTATAGCTCAAATGCTGTTTCTGGAAGTTCAGGATCCCAAAAAAGATATATATCTTTATATAAATTCCCCTGGAGGACTGGTAACAGCTGGATTGGCAATTTACGATACAATGCAGTATGTAAAACCAGATGTCTCAACTATATGTATGGGACAGGCTGCTTCAGCAGCTGCTCTTCTCCTTGCCGCAGGAACAAAAGGAAAAAGATTTGCCCTTCCCAATTCCAACATCTTAATCCATCAGCCTCTGGGTGGAGCAAAAGGGCAGGCTACAGATATAGGAATTCAAGCCAGGCAAATTCTAAGAATAAAGGATAGACTTAATGAGATCCTTGTAAAACATACCGGACAGCCAAAGGAAAAAATAGAAAAGGATACTGATAGAGACTTCTATATGACTGCCTATGAGGCAAAAGAATACGGAATAATAGATGAGGTGATAGAAAAGAGAAAATAAAATGAAGAAAAAAGATGCTTTAATACCGAGGTGTTCTTTTTGTGGTAGAAGTCAATTAGAGGTGGATAAATTAATATCGGGAGTGGATGCCTACATATGCGATCGGTGTATATCCTACTGCAATCAGATTCTGAATAGACAAAAGGAAAAACCTGATCCATTTCTAAATGAGCTAAATATAGAAAATCTTCCCAAACCCAAATATATTAAAGAAAAATTAGATGAGTGGGTGATTGGCCAGGAAAGAGCAAAAAAGGTACTCTCTGTAGCTGTATATAACCACTACAAGCGGCTTTTATCTAATACCAGTAAAAAGGACGTGGAACTGGAAAAAAGTAATATTCTTTTAATTGGACCAACCGGTTCAGGTAAAACTCTCCTTGCCCGAACTCTGGCAAAAATACTTAACCTACCTCTTGTAATTGCCTCAGCCACAAATGTGACGGAGGCAGGATATGTGGGAGAAGATGTCGAGACAATTCTTCTACGTCTTTTACAAAAAACTGATTTTAACATTCCTTTAGCCTCTAAGGGAATCGTGTATATAGACGAAATTGACAAAATTGCTAAAAAAAGTGGAGCAAATCCCTCTATTACAAGGGATGTATCTGGAGAAGGTGTCCAGCAGGCTTTATTGAAGATACTGGAGGGAACTATAGCTAATGTCCCTCCTCAGGGAGGGAGAAAACATCCCCACCAGCAGTTTATTCAGCTGGATACCTCTAACATTTTATTTATCTGTGGAGGAGCTTTTCCAGGACTTGAGGAGATAGTTCAGGATAGAATAGGAGAAAAAGCAGTTGGATTTTCCTCTAAAAAGGAGGTAGGTAAATCCAAAATAATAGATCAATTACTTCCCGATGATCTAATTGAGTATGGCTTCATACCGGAATTTGTAGGTAGATTACCAGTTATAGCTGTGCTTGATAAATTAACCAAAGATCAGCTAAAGCAGATCCTCTTTAAACCAAAAAATGCTATAATAAAACAGTACCAGAAATTATTTGAACTTGAAGGAGTTAAATTGACCTTCACCGAAGAGGCAATGGATGAGATAAGTAGCCTTACCTTTGAAAGAGAAATGGGAGCAAGAGGTCTAAGAGCCATAGTGGAGGATATTATGCTTGACTTAATGTATGAGCTCCCCTCAATTTCAAATATAAGAGAATGTATAATTGACAGGGAAGTTGTAAGAAAGAGAAAAAATCCAATTATTTTAACTCATCAGATGACTGCCTAATGCAGCCCGGGATAAACAAAGTAAGCCGAGGAGAAAAATATGGAAAAAGGAGAGATAGTTAAAATATCCGGTCCCTTGGTGATAGCAAAGGGTATCCCTGGAGCAAGGATGTTTGATGTTGTGAGAGTGGGTAATGAAAGACTAATTGGTGAAATACTGGAGATAAGAGGAGATTTTTCTTCAATTCAGGTTTACGAGGAAACAGGAGGATTAAAACCAGGTGAGCCTGTTGAGTCCTTATATCATCCTCTTTCTGTCGAACTTGCTCCAGGGCTATTAGGTAATATTTACGATGGAATCCAGCGTCCTCTTGATGTGATAAAAGCCCAAAAAGGGGATTTCATCACAAGGGGGGCAGAAACAGAGGCAATAGATAGAAATAGAGAATGGGATTTTAAACCAAAGGTAAAGGAAGGTGACGAAGTTGTTCCGGGAGACATTATAGGCACAGTACAGGAAACTGAGATTATAGAACATCGTATAATGGTTCCAATAGGTATTGAGGGGAAAATTAAAAAAATCCATTCAGGAAAGGCAAAAGTTGAGGACACTGTAGCTATAATTGAGACACCCGGGGGAGAGAAGAAAATCAGCATGCTCCAGCACTGGCCAGTTAGGAAGATGAGACCGTATAAACAGCAGCTGGATCCAGAAGAGCCTTTAGTTACCGGCCAAAGAGTTATAGATACTTTTTTCCCCATTGCCAAGGGAGGGACTGCCTGCATACC
The DNA here is from genome assembly GCA_021163905.1 of Candidatus Aerophobota bacterium. Lineage (GTDB taxonomy): Bacteria > Aerophobota > Aerophobia > Aerophobales > B3-G15 > JAGGTG01. The sequence goes on along the minus strand of JAGGTG010000012.1, from coordinate 3,249 downwards.
TGGTCCTTTTGGATCAGGTAAAACCGTGATCCAGCATCAACTGTCCAAGTGGGCTGATGCTCAGGTCATAGTATTTGTAGGATGTGGTGAAAGAGGAAATGAGATGACAGATGTTCTACGCGAATTTCCAAAACTAAAAGATCCCCGAACCGGCAAGCCCCTGATGCAAAGAACCATTCTTATTGCCAATACCTCTAATATGCCGGTTGCTGCAAGAGAAGCCTCCATATATACAGGAATAACTCTTGCCGAGTATTACAGAGATATGGGCTATGATGTTGCTCTAATGGCCGACTCAACTTCTCGCTGGGCTGAAGCTTTAAGAGAGATGTCCGGAAGATTAGAGGAGATGCCAGGAGAAGAAGGTTACCCCGCTTATCTTCCATCTCGACTGGCTGAATTTTATGAAAGAGCGGGAAGAATAATAACTCTCGGGAAAAACGGAAGAAAGGCTTCTCTTTCAGCAATCGGTGCAGTATCTCCACCAGGAGGTGATCTTTCTGAACCGGTAACCCAGGCTACCCTTAAAGTGGTAAGGGTATTCTGGGCTTTGGTGGCAGAGCTTGCATACCAGCGACACTTCCCTGCTATTCATTGGCTACGTAGTTATTCTCTGTATCTTGATGGTTTGAAAAAATACTTTGCCACAAAAGTAGCACCAGACTGGATGGAACTTAGAAGCAAAGCAATGGCGCTTTTGCAAAAAGAAGATGAACTGCAGGAAACGGTAAGATTAGTTGGTGTTGATGTTTTATCTCCCCAGGATAGAATAACAATGGAAACGGCCCGTTCCATCAGAGAAGATTTTCTTCAACAATTTGCCTTTCACGAGGTTGATACCTATTCTCCCATAAAAAAGCAATACTCCATGTTAAAGCTGGTACTTGAATATTATGATCTTTGTATGCAGGCCCTAAAGAAAAATGTACCCCTTGAGAAGTTAATTGAGCTTCCCATAAGGGATGAGATTGCAAGAGCAAAGTACATTCCCAATGACCAGGCAGAGGAAAAAATTGAACAGATCCGCCAGAGATTAAAAAAAGAAATTGCAAACCTCTGGGAGAATAAAGAGAAAACATAACCTTGTTAACATCACTTTTCAAGTTAAATAGTCAATATTTTTTAGATCTACCTGATTTATTAATTTTTCATCAGTAAAAACTCCTCCGATCAATAAAACACCAACCAGCTAAAAAGAAGTATTGGACAATAAAGAAAACCGCCATAGTTTATCACACCGAAGTAAAGGATGTAATATTGACGATCCAAAATTCATACATATAATTGATGCAGAAGGGGTTTTTGATCGCTTTGCAGCCTATAAGTAGCCTGAATTAATTTGGGTTAATTGCTGAATTTTAAATTACAATTAATTTGGCAGGAAGAGCTTAACTTTATAACGAGGAGGAAATAAAATGAAAAAAGGCTGGAGGTACGTGATAGTAGGAATAGGGGGAATAGCTTTCTTGATTTTATTTGCCCTTATTAAAATTCCCGAGCAAACCGTCAAAATTTTTTCACGTCTAAAAAAAACATCCAAACAGGCAACTATTAAAGAGGTATCAACTCCACATTACGATGCAATTACCAGTGCCTCAATTCGTATTGATGCTAAAAATTCATTCTTCTCAGAAGATAAGTCTTAGATCTCAGGAAATACAGCTATCTATTAAATCTTGAAGTTGACAGGTTCCCATACAGATGCAGGTATCTGCTGCTCCATAGTAGAGTTTTACCTCATCGTTATCTTCCAAAATAACCCCACAGGTGAAAATTACATTGGGGACATCCCCTGTCCTCTCATAAATTTCACGGGGTGAGATGATGGGTATTTCTGCTCTACCTATCAACTTGGAGGGATCATCAAGGTCAAAAAGTGCACATCCAAGGCGGTATACCTTATTTCCAATACTGCCCTTTACCCCATGATAAATCTCTAACCAACCTTTTTCAGTTTCAATAGGAGGAGCTCCTGCTCCTATTTTATCTGAGTCCCAAAAACCAGGGCGTGCCTCCATAGCCACTTTTGAGTTACCCCAGTAGATTAAATCCGGTGAATAGGATATCCATATGTGTGAGGATAGACCTGTAGAGGGACGATCGAAACGTACAAAAAGATCATTTATCTTCCTGGGAAAAAGAACAGCATCCTTGTTACCCGGTTGAGATACAAGGGCAATACGTTTGAAATTTTTGAAATCAGTGGTTTCTGCAAGTGCAATTCTTGGTCCATATTTTGAATAGGCTGTATAAAAGATATAGTATTTATCTCCAAAAAGGGTAATCCGGGGATCTTCCACTCCTCTTTTTTCATAGATGGAAAAAGGCTCCTCAGGTGAGGGAACCATTACCGGTTCTTTCTCCACTTCAAAATTATAACCATCAACACTTCTGGCAAGAACAAAGCAGGATTTTCCCTCAAGAGTCTCCACTCTCAACAACAAAAGATACTGATCCTGGTACTTTACCGCTCCAGCGTTAAATACTGTATTGCAGGTAAATGGAATATCGTCTACAGTTATAACTGGGTTTCCTCGGAAACGCTTAATAATATCCTGTGGGTATTTTCTGGTGTGCATTTTCATCCTCCTTGTGTATTTTGCTTATACTCAATAGCGAAAAAAACAAAAATGTCAATTATTCAATTTATCCAGTTTCGGGAAAAATCCTGTAGTTCTTTGCTGCCCGCCGAGTATGTTTTCCATAATTGGCTTGCCGGTGTTCGGTTAGTCAGTTGATCAGTTAATGCGTAAATGCGTTCTATGTCCGAGGTTCTACGTTCAACGTTGCTTTAAACCAAACACACCAAACAAACCAAATGAACCAAATCAACCAAACAAACCAAATACACCAAACAAACCAAATAAACTAAATGAACCAAACACACCAGATAGACCCAACGACGCAACAGACGAGACAGACGAAAAGGACGAGATAGACGAAATAGACGAGACAGACGAGACAGACGCAACGACGCAATAGACTCAACGACGCAATGACCCCTATTAACCAAATAAACCAAACACACCAGATAGACGAAATATTCCTGAAATTGGGACAGTTTTTTCCACAAATATTCCTCTAAAAGGCTCTCTGGGTATCCCTAAGGAAGCCTCTTTTTGGCGAGCAGATAAGTTAGCTCTTCACTAAAGTACAGCACAGCCAAAAAGCGGAGGCCGAGCTGCAGTAAAGTTAGAGGTGATACTAAACTATGGCGAGGCCGTCTTCCGTGGGATACCCAGAGAGCCC
>JAGGTG010000257.1 GCA_021163905.1 Candidatus Aerophobota bacterium | reverse complement strand
TTATCCAAACCATCTAATTTGTTTTTTATTTTATGGCACCAAAGGTTAATCCCTTTATAAGATGCTTTGAGACAAGGAAGGTAAATATTATTGCAGGGATAAACATAATTACAGCCATCGCACACATACCCCTCCAGTCCATCACAAACTCCGAGGTAAAATCAAGAAGTCCAACAGGCATAGTTTTTGAGGACAAGCTTCTTGTCAAAACTGATGCAAGTTGAAACTCATTCCAGGCCATTAAAAAGGCAAAAATTCCCGATGCAGAAAAACCCGGCGCACAAAGTGGGAGATCAATTTTTATAAAGGCCTGCCATTTTGTACATCCATCTATTTGTGCTGCATCCTCCAGATCCCTGGGAATTTCCCTTAAAAAACCATCCATGATCCATATGGTAAAGGGAATATTATAGGCAATATAAACAAGAGTTAAACCTCCAAGAGTATCAAGGAGTTTTAATTTAACAAAAAGCATAAAAAGTGGAAGACTTAAAGCTATTCCAGGTATTGCTCTGGAAAGGAGAATAAAGAGAAAAAGAGCATTATCTGCCTTGAAATTAAATCTCGAGAAGGCAAATCCAGCTAAGGTTCCCAGAATAAGAGCTATACCGGCGCTTCCCAGGGAAACAATTAGAGAATTTCTGAGATAATCCCTAACCGGAACAGCGTGTTCTCCAACTCCCGGGCTAAAAAAGGCCTGCTGGTACTTCTCAAAGGTTATGTGTCTTGGAATCCAGACTGGAGGGTAGGCATTTACCTCAACTTCAGGACGGACAGAGGTAAAGATAATCCAGGCTGCTGGTATAAGCATAACAATAAGAATAAAGTAAGTTAAAAATGTAAAAATATGCTCTTTGCTTTTTCTATCAAGCATTTTTATCCTCTCACCTTAAGAAGCTGCTTGAAAAGATAGTAGGCAAATGCAATAGATATAACAACTGTAACATAAGACATGGCACATCCAAGGCCAAATTTGGTATCCACTATCCCCAGCCTGTAAACATATGTCCATATAAGTTCTGTTCGATGGGCAGGTCCTCCTCCTGTCATTATCCGAACAATATCAAAGGCTGTTGCTATATCAAGGGAGCGAATAGCCATAGCAATAAAAATAAAAGGAGAAAGCAAAGGAAAAGTTATATATCTAAATTTCTGAAAACCAGAGGCTCCATCTACCTCAGCTGCTTCAAATGGGTCCTTTGGAAGTGACATAAGTCCAGCGGTAAGAATGATAATCATAAAGGATGTTCCTCGCCAGATCTCGGCAACTAAAATGGAAAACATAGCAAGATCTCCGTTAATAAGCCAGAGAACAGGTTTTTTAACAAGATGAAGGGTGTAAAGCAGATTATTCACCATTCCAACCTGATCATTGAAAAACCATTTAAACTGAAACCCTACAAGAACCGGTGCAAACATCATAGGAATCATAGAAATCGTTCTTAAGACTCTACCACCTTTAAGTTCCCTTGACAGAAGAAGAGATATACCAAGACCTAAAAAAAACTCCACGTTTATTGCAATTGTAAGAAATATTACTGTATTTTTTAAAGACCCCCAGAATACAGAGTCATGAATCAAGCTGATATAATTATCAAGACCGGTAAAAACCATACTTCCCGGGGTTAAAAGAGAATAAGAGGTAAAACTAACGTAAAGGGAAAACCCCAGAGGAAAAGCTACTATAAAAAGTATGATAAGAAGTGATGGAGATAAAAGAGAGAAAATTAAAAGTTTTTCTTTAGATTTTAACATAATTTTTCCTTTTCTTTATTAAAATCCCTGCCACTGGTTCTACTTATCCAGTGGCAGGGATTTTTCTCTTTACCTGTAGTATCCATCCTTAGCCATAAGTTCCTCAACCTTCCTGGCAGCATCATCCAGAGCTTTCTTTACCGGCTTTTCTCCAAGTATAGCAGCCTGAAGTTGAGGATAAAGAATATTGGAAATAGATGGCCACTCAGGAATGAGAGGAGGTGTTACAATCTCGTCATTTTCCAGAGCATATTTGTAGGTTTTATAGAAATTGAGTTTTCTTTTGTCCCTGGTGGTTTTTAAAACATAATCCCATACGGATTTTCTAACAGCACCAAATCCTAACTCTGCCTCAAACTTACCAGCAGCCTCAGAGGTGATGAACTTAATCAAAGAAACAGCAGCAGCTTTGTGTTTACTTGATTTTAAAACGGAAAAGGAATGTGCTCCGGACCAGTGAACACGAACTCCTGCATCCCCCTTTGGCATAAGAGAATATCCAAAGGTCTTTGCCACCTTTGAGCTTTTAGGATCATCATACCAGGGATACCATCCTCCCCAGTCGAGATGAAAGGCAATTTTCCCCTGAGCAAAATTCTTAGCTACATCATCCCATACGTAATTTACAACACCTGGTGGAACAAGTCCACTCTGGTAGAGCTTTTTAAAGTAATTTAATGTTTTAACTCCAATAGGAGAGTTAAACACCGGTTTCCAATGTGAATCAAATAACCGTCCTCCATTGGAAAGAAGCATCTCGTAAAAGCGTCCAGAGAAAGCTTCCTCTTTTCCGGTAAACTGAGTTCCATATAGTGCAGGTGGATTGTTTAAAAACTCTGCTATATCATAGGCCTGATCCCAGGTTTCAGGTGGTGCAAGATCGTAGCCGTATTTTTCCTTAAAGGCTTTCTTTTTAGCAGGATCATTGAAAAGATCGGCCCTGTAGTATATATTGCTTATATCTATATGCCTCGGGATTTGAATTAGCCTGCCCCCTATATAACAGATCTTAAGAACACTGGGGAGAAAATCAGAAAGGTCTTTTTTGCTAAAATAAGGTTTCAAATCCAGAAGAACACCAAACTTATCGTACTGAGGGGCAAAACTCGTATGATTGGTCATAATATCGTAGTCTGCAGCTCCTGCAGCAAAATCAAGCTTAAATTTTTTATCAAGTTCAAAATGACTCATCTTGGCCACAATCACCACTTTAGCCCCGGTAAGCTTTTCCCATTTAGGGATGAACTCCTCGTAGAGTTTCTCGTAGTTTCCTCCACCTATTAAAGCTGCCCTGATAGTTACTCCTTCAAAGGGTTTTTTCGTCCAGGCTGCTACTGCTGTTAAGCTAAAGAGAAAGGTAGCAATTAACACAGATAACCAGACTTTTTTGAATTTTGACATTTTTTCCTCCTTTTTTGTATTTAATTTTTAAAAATCGCTTATTGCATCACCTCCTTACTTTTTACTTTTCCATCTGCTTTTGACGCTGTTGATAAGCTTTAATATACCTCATAGCGTATCTATCACGGCCCAGTATTAAATCAGTAGCTAAAACAGCTGGCCTCACTTTAGCTACATCTACAATTGGACAGGTAACTCCCGTACAAATTGCAACAGTTATAAAAGCATTGTTAATTATGTCCCGATCGGGTAAACCAAAGGAAATATTACTTGCCCCAAGTGTTAAGTTCACCCCTAACTCCTCCCTCACCCTCCTGATAGACTCAATAACAACCACACCAGCTTTATCATTTGCTCCTACTGCCAGCGTTAAACAATCAATAATAACATCCTCACGAGGAATACCCACCTTCTCGGCTCTTTCTACAATTTTATGAGCAATAGCTACTCTTTTATCTACATCATCCGGTATACCATCATCATCCATCGTAAGCCCAATAACCGCTGCCCCGTATTTTTTAATTAAGGGTAAAACTCTCTTCAAGGAGTTCTCCTGGCCTGTAACTGAGTTAACAAGAGGCTTTCCCTGGTAAACCTTAAGAGATTTCTCTAAAGCTACAGGATTTGCACTGTCAAGACATAAGGGAACATCCACTGTGTTCATAACCACCTTCACAACCTCGGGTAACAAAACCTCCTCATCTACACCAAGCGCACCTACATTAACATCAAGAATATCTGCTCCTGCCTGAACCTGTGCTATAGCTTCTTTGCGCACAATTTCTAAATTTCCGCTTTTCAGTGCCTCGGTTAACTTTTTCTTACCGGTAGGATTTATCCTCTCACCAATTAAAACTGTTGGTCCCTCGGTTCTAATAATAACCTGTTTTTTCGCACTTGTTAGTTTAGTTTCCATTTTTATGTTATCCTTGTTATAATCATCCCAGATATGTTGCCCTAAGAAAGATCTTTTCAAAGTCAGGAGAGGCTGCCAGTTCAATGTAGGAAGCTCTGTGAGCTATAGCCTCTGCCTTAAATCGCTCCTCTATAGATAAAAGGGCAAGCTTAGCTCCTATTCCGGCTGCATTTCCCACCTGTTGGAAACGATTTAAAGGCAAAGGGGGTAGCATTCCAATACTTACAGCACTTGCTACATTTATATAACTACCAAAGGCCCCAGCAATAATTACCTTTTTAATTTCCTGTTCAAAATGGCCTCTTTCCTGCAGAAGTACATCAATACCGGAACGTATGGCTCCCTTGGCAAGCTGTATTTCCCGCACATCTTTTTGGGTAATTGTAATTGCTGGAGAACCATTTTCTTTTTCATCAACCAATACAAATTCTTTTTGATTGTTGTGAAAACGTATCCTGGGATGATCATTCATTTTACCATCCCTGCTTATTACACCGGCTAAATAAAGCTGGGCTATGGCATCTAAAATACCGGAACCACAAAGACCAACTGGGGGAACTTTTCCGATAGTCTGGTATTTAACCTCATCACCTATTAGCTGCAATCTCTCTATAGCGCCATTTGTAGCTCTCATCCCATCTTTAATATGAGCCCCTTCAAATGCGGGACCCGAGGCACAGGAGACACTTGTTATATCTCCATTATCTATTAAAGAAACCTCCGTATTAGTACCAATATCAAGTGCTATTACTAAATCATCATCCTTCCAGATTCTTTCCGTAGCTAAAAGCATAGCCACATGATCGGCTCCTACAAAACCGGCAATATTGGGTAATAAATGTATATAAGCTCCTGGAGCAATATTCAGTCCTATATCCCGAGATTTAACATCCAGGGAATTTTGCACTGCAGGAACAAATGGTGAAACTGCCAGCTGATCTACCGGAAGATCAAGCAATAGATGATGCATGACAGTATTCCCTACTATCACTGCCTCCACAATCCTCTCTTTTTCAACATTTGCTCTGCGACAAAGATCAGCTGTTAAACTGTTAAGGGTATTTACTACCACTTCCTGTAGCTTTTTCTTTTTAGCTGGAGATTCCATAGCATAGGTGATTCTGGAAACAATATCCTCCCCATAACTAATCTGGGGATTCATAACTCCACTGGAGGATAAAGTTTTACCACTATCTAAATCAAGAAGATAACCAGCTATTTTGGTAGTCCCAAGATCCACAGCAAGTCCCAGTCCGGAGCTGTGTTTAGAACTAATAGATACTACCTCATTATCTCGTACAAAAACCCGGGCCTCCCACCTGGAGGAACGAAGCAAAGATGACATATTTTTAAGAACATCAATATCAAATTTTCTACAGGAAAGATTAAACTGGTGATTTAAATCATCCATTATTCGCTCATCATCACCCCTCAAATCCACCATAGATGGAGGTGATAATTTTACATCGCAGGATTTAACAGGCGGATTTAGTTTAACACCAATCTCCAGTCCCTCCAGTTGAAGACGCTGAGGTGTGGTCAGTGATTCAAGGGGAACCTTAATCTTACAGTTACTTTTCAGATAAGTCTGGCAGGCCAGACGATACCCATCCTTTAACTCCTCAGATGAAAAAAATTCAATTTCACTTTTAGTTGGTTTTGAAACAGAACCTTTTATAATTTGAATCTTACAACAATGAAATTTTCCACGTCCCCCACACAGACTAACTATACCTACTCCCAAGCGATGGGCACAATCTAAAACTGACTCATCATCCCTGCATTTTCCTCTTCTTCCAACTGGCTCAAACTCAACCTCATAATACCCCATATCTCTCTCCAGCTATTGCTTAAAATTACGCATAGGGATAATTTGGGGACTCCAGATCCTTCATATAGGCTTTCCACTCTACATCTGTTATCATTCCCTTTTTTCTGTAGTACTCCCTTGCCTCTTTTAATATTCTCTCTATCTCCTCCTCCTGACTCCGGGTCAGGGGAGGATCTACCTTATGGGTGGATAGTATCTCTTGATATTTTTCCTTGGCGAGGGAAAGACAATCCTTTTTACCCTCTTTTAACCATTCAGGATAAGTTAACCTATCAGCCACTTTTGGTATAAACTGCTCCAGCTTCCACCACTTTCTTGTATGTTCTTTGTTTAAATAGTATCCTGGAATTGGTCCAACCTCATCTATTAAGTCAAGGGCCATAGTTTCATCATTTACAAGGATTCCTCTCAGGAAACGACCTATCATCCCAACCATATCATCGTCTATTATTGCCAGAACAGGATGGAAGGCCAGCTCACCGTACATAGCTCCTTGAATCCATATTGTATTTGTTCCAGAAAGGGCACCAATTAATGCTGTAATAGCCTTCTCATATCCAGCCTGATAATCTATTTTCTTTGAACCTGGATAGCTAACGCCACCATCTATAGGAACCCTGTATCTTCGCCAGATCTGGTTAAATGCTACCTGATGAAGTGAAATTTCTATAGCGCCAAAAGCAGGGGAACCTGATCTCATATTCTGGGGAAATGAAAAATCCTGAACTATTATCCGAGTTCCAGGTTTTATCAGCTGAGCCAGCACTATTCCAGCTATTATCTCGGCATTACCACTTATCAGTGAGCCAACAATAGTAGCAGGTGAGGTTCCTCCATATACACTACCAGATGTGATAAGCAAAATAAATCCAGCCTCAACAGTCCTGAAGGCATTCTCAACTGCATCCTCGTAAAACGTTAAGGGTGGAGATGCAGCCATTGAACTCCTGATCTCTGCTCCAACTGCTTTAGCCATTTGTATATTAAATACTTCGCATCCCATTGAATAATTTGAACAGGTGAACTTGCTTGAATTTCGCAGTCTTGCGGCAAGTCCCTCTGGCATCGCCATAACAGGTGGAATATTTTTAAATCCAAACCAGGGAGTGTACCAGGGAATAATATGAACATTTGGCAGTGCGTCTAAACAGGTTATAGCATCGTAGTACTCTTTTCTTGTAGGAGTTTTAGGCTCCCAGGTATCAAGATCAACACTTCCTGTTCCGGATAGGGCCTGAAAGTAAACGGTATCCCCACCCCATATCATATCATTTTTTGGGTTTCTTGCCTTAACGCGAAAGCTACTCGGGCATTTTTGCAAACACTCCTCAACCAATCCTTCGGGAAATCTTACCCTGTTATCTGTGTAATCTACCTGACAGCCATTTTTCTCAAAAAGCTTTAAAGCCTTTTTACTTTCAAACCTTACTCCTGTCTTACGCAAAACACTCAGCGTTCCTCTATGAATTGCCTCAATTTCTTCTTCACTTAATATTTCCAGAGGTTTAAAATTACGTGTAAATCCTTTCAACATCTTATTTCTCCTGGAAAGGCTCATCCCCCAATAATTTTTTTATAACTTTCCCACTCTACATCTGTTATCATTCCCTTTTTTCTGTAGTACTCCCTTGCCTCTTTTAATATTCTCTCTATCTCCTCCTCCTGACTCCGGGTTAGAGGAGGATCTACCTTATGGGTGGACAGTATCTCTTCCATTCTTTCCTTAGCATAATCAATACAGCTTTTCTTACCTGTTTTAACCCACTCAGGGTAAGTTAACCTATCAGCTGCCTTTGGCACAAATTGTTCCTTCTTCCACCATTTTCTGGTATGTTTCTTACCTAAATAATGCCCCGGAATTGGCCCAACCTCATTTATCAGGTCTATGGCAAGTGATTCATCACTTACCTCAAGACCCTCCAAAAAGCGCCCGATCATCCCTGCTATATCGTCATCTAATATAGCCTGAATTGGGTGAGCTGTAATTTCACCATAAATACTGCTGTAAAGTTGCAAAATACTGGATCCGGATAAAGCAGAAAGAAGAGTAGGCATCATTTTCTGATAACCCAGCTGAAAATCTATCCTCTTAGAGCTTGTAGGTCCACAGGAAGAGGATACAGTGGGAACTCCATATTCTCGCCATACTTGATTAAATGCCACATTATGCAGAGAAACACCTATCTCGCCAAAGGCGGGAGCCCCATTTGTCATATTTTGAGGCAGAACAAGATTTGCAACTGCTACCCTTGCTCCTGGTTTTAAAAGCTGAAGGAGCACTATATAAGGCATAAGTTCAGCATTGCTAAGTACCACCGCTCCAGCTAAACTGGCAGGTGCAGTACCCCCGGAAGTAGCTCCATCCCATATCATACTTGGAAGATCATATTCAGCGGCAAGAAAGCAGGCGTTAACCTGATCGGTGTAACAGGTAAGAGGTGATGAGGTATTGGGATTGGCAAAAATTTCTGATCCAGCTGCCCTTGCCATCCTTATTGTAAACATATCAATATCGTTGTTAGCAATTGCAATTGTAACCTTAGTTGAATTTCTTATCCTTAGGGCAACACCTTCTATTTCCTTCATAACCTCAGGAATACCACCACTGAATCCAAAATAAGGGTAAGCATTTAAAAAATGAACATTTGGCAGGGCATCTAAAACCCTAATAAGATCAATATGCTCTTTTTTAGTTGGAGGCCTGGGTTCCCAGGTATCAAGATCAACGGTATCTGTCCCGGGAAAATTAAAAAAGAGAACATTATCCTGTCCTATTAACAAATCATCTTTTGGGTTTCTTGCCTTAACACGAAAGCTACTCGGACATTTTCGCAAACACTCCTCAACCAATCCAGGTGGAAACTTCACCCTCTTTGTTTCAAAATCTACATCACAGCCTGCCTTTTTAAAAACACTTAGTGCTTTCTCATTATAAACCAGAACTCCTGTTTCCTGGAGAACATCCAGTGTCCCTCTATGGATCGCCTCAACCTGCTCATCTGTTAATATTTTCAAGGGCGGGAACCTGCGCATAAACCCTTTTGCCATTTTATCCTCCTATCTTCCAATCAATTTTCTTGCCAGCTTAACTGCACCTGGTGCTGTTGGATCATACCCATCTGCTCCAATTTCTTTAGCAAACTCCTCTGTTATCGCTCCTCCACCAACCATTATCTTTATCTTATCTCTTAAGCCTTCCTTTTTTAACTGTTCGATTACCTTCTTTTGTTCTGGAGCGGTCATTGTCATAAGAGCAGACATAGCCAGAATATCTGCATTATAATTTCTAATTGCCTGTAAAAACTCTTCTGCTTTTATATTTACCCCTAAATCATGCACCTTAAACCCTTCAGCGGTAAGAAGTGTACATACCATTGTTTTTCCTATTGAGTGAATATCCCCAAAAACTGTTCCTGCTACAACGGTTCCCAGGCTTTCTCTTTTTGCACCGGTCCTTTTAATTTCCTCCTCTATTATTGGCATAGCAGCTTGCATAGCATCTGCTGCTCCAACTAAATCTGGAAGCCAAAGATCTCCTCTTCCAAAAGCATCACCAACCTCTCTTATTGCAACTGTCATTGCATCCAGTACTCGTAGAGGATCCAGTTTTTCCTCGACTGCCCTTTTAGCCAGATTTTCTGCTTTTTCGTTATCATACTCTTTAATAGCTTTTCTTAAACCTTCAAGAATTTCGTTGTTCAAAGCTCTCCCTCCTATTATTTTAAAATTTACTTAATAGCTCCAAAGGTAAGTCCTCTTACAATATGTTTTTGCACAATAAAGGAAAAAACAATTACTGGAATTATAACCAGAGTAGCTCCAGCACAAATCTTGCCCCAATATATCTCCCTCTCGGTCATTAAAGTAGTCATAGCTAAGGGGGCCGTTTTAGCTACAATTCTGGTAAATATAAGGGCAAAGAGAAATTCATTCCATGAAAAGATAAAACAAAGTATAGCTGTAGCTGCTAAACCTGGCTTGGCCAGGGGTAAAGCAATTCTCCAGAGAGCTTGCATTCGAGAGCATCCATCTATCATAGCACTTTCCTCCAGCTCCTCTGGTATCTCCATAAAGAAAGCTCTCATCATCCATACAGCTAAAGGTAAATTAAGGGTTGTATAGAGAAGAATTAAAGCAAAATGAGTATCTATCATATGGAGTTTATCAAAAGCGATAAAAAGTGGAACAGTAACTACAATGGGAGGGACCATTCTAATACTTAAAATCCAGAAAGACAAATTATTACCCCCAGTTTTAAACCTGGCTATACTGTAAGCAGCCAAAGAACCAGTAAAAACCACCAGAATAGTATTTGAAATAGCAATAATAGTGCTATTTAGCAAGTAATGAGAAAACTGCATCTCAGTAAATATAGCCTTGTAACTTTGTAAAGTGGGCTTAAATATCCAAACAGGGGGTATAGCAAAAGTTTGAA
>JAGGTG010000138.1 GCA_021163905.1 Candidatus Aerophobota bacterium | reverse complement strand
GTAGTCAACAATTGGTATATCTCAGCTTACGAACCAATATACGACCCTGATCACGGAATAATAGGAATGTTGTATGTTGGTGTTCTGGAAGATAAATATATTGATATTAGAAATAGAATCCTTCTGAGTTTTTTACCTATAATATTTGGAGGGATTGCTACTGTTCTTGTTCTTTCTTATCTTTTGTCTCGAGGACTTTCTGAGCCTATAAAAAGACTGGTAAAAGCAACCCGTCGTATTGCAAGAGGCGAAACAGATTATGTTTTGGAGAAAGAGAAAAAATACCCTAAAATTCAGGAATTGTCATATCTGGAGATTCAAGAGTTAACACGAAATTTTAATCAAATGGCTGCTGCTTTATATAGAAGAGAGACTGAATTAAAAAAAGCAAATGATGATTTAAGACAGATAAACCGCAATTACATGGAAATACTTGGTTTTGTAACTCATGAAATTAAAAATAGGCTAGCCGTTATACTGGGCAGTACCTATGTTTTAGAAAAGGGGATGGTAGGAGAATTAAGTAAAAGCCAAAAAAAGATGGTAGATATATTATTGAGAAATGCTGAAAGACTTAGTGAGATGATAAAAAATTACCTTGATTTAAGTCGAATAGAAAAAGGAGAGTTAAAAGTTAACAAACAAGAGGTTGATTTTAAAAGAGATATTTTGGAGTCGGTTTTGGATGAATTTAAGGGTCGATTTGAGGCAAGGAGAATAACCCTAAAACTAGAGATACCTGATTCCTTTAAAATTATGGCAGATCCTGATCTTTTAAAAATAGTCATGGAAAATCTTTTGAGTAATGCTATAAAGTATGGGAAGGAAAAAGGTATGGTAAAAATAGGAGCTCGAATGGAGAAAAAAGAGTGTAGAATAAATGTGTGGAATGAAGGTGAGGGTATACCTAAGGATAGAATAGATCAGCTTTTTGCTAAATTCACTCGTCTTAGTGGAGAAAAATTTAGGAAAGAACAAGGAAGTGGATTAGGTCTTTTTATTACCAAAGAAATCATTCAAAAGCATGGAGGAAAAATATGGGCTGAGTCTGAGGAAGGAAAATGGGCTGACTTTATTTTTACCCTCCCCTCAGATTAAAGAAAGGATCTTTTATATATCGACTTATTTTTCAGGTAAAATTACGACTTTCATGGCTTCTCTACTTTCTGCCAGCTTAATAGCTTCTTTAAACCTATCAAGAGGAAAATGGTGGGTGATCAACTCTTTTACCTTAATTCTTCCACTGGAGATAAGATTTATGGCAAGTTCATTGTGTCTTGGAGCTGATCCATGGGTTCCCACGACATAAAATTCTCCATAATGAACCAGGTTAGAATTAAAATTTATAAATGGTTTATCTTTGGGAAGTCCTCCAAAGAAATTAATAATTCCCCTACGAGCAACCATTTTCAGGGAATCTTCTTGAGCTTTACCACTCGGGCAGGCAACTATTATTTTGTCAGCTCCCCTTAGGTTAGTCTCTTCTTTTACTCTTTCAACAGCATCCTCAAAAGAGGGGTTAATTACCACATCGGGATTAACCAATTTTTTTGCAAACTCTATTCTGGATTCAACCATTTCAATGAGAATGACCTTTGTTGCTCCGTTGACTCTGGCAAGCTGGACATGCATACAACCAAGAGGACCTGCTCCCACTACCACCACTGTATCTCCCATACTTATATGTGATAGTTCCTGTCCATTGATAGCACAGGCCAGAGGCTCAGCAAGAGCTGCCTCTTCAAAAGGAAGATTCTCAGGAATGGGATTTACACATCCGTTTTTAACCGCATCCTCAGGTACAAGCATATATTCAGCAAAGCCTCCATTATAATGGTATCCAATAGCTCTCAAATTAAGACACATACTCTGCATCCCTCTGCGACAGTAATAACAATAACCACAGGGAATAGCAGGAGCTACAGCTACTTTTTGCCCTATCTGATAATTACTTACTTTATCTCCTGCCTTAACTATTTCTCCTGAAACTTCGTGTCCTATAACACGGGGAAAGGTTAAATGTTTGTGTCCATGATGAAATAACCTTATATCTGTGCCACAAATACTGCATGCTTTAACTTTTATTAATATTTCTGAATCAGAGACATCAGGTATGGGTATATCTTTTATCTCAATATCTTCAATGTTTTTTAAAACAACTGCCTTCATGATTTCCTCCTCAAATTTTGAATCTTCCATCCTCTACATTTTTCTTCACGAGCTGTGCTATTTTCCCCCGGGGATCAATCTGACAGATATTTTTCAGCACTCCATCTACTCCTTCTTTTTCTCTCAATCTGACTAACTTAACTGCTTCAGGATCCTTTGAATAATCAAAAAAAATAGCAGCTGCTATACCCCTGCATATATTAACAGGGATAATTTCGTATTTTAAAGCTAACTTTGCTGCTCCAATTAATCTATCATTAGGTCCAAGTTTACGTATAGGGTCTCTTCCAACTCTAATTACCGTATCGCCGAGAGCTTTATTTGCAAATCTATGAAGTAGGTCCTTTACCAGATTTTGTTGTTCCTCCAATTTAAAATGGTGTTTTTTTACAAGAGCTTTGGAAGTTTCTGTCAGGGCATTTTCAACTGTCCCTCTTATTTCATTATCCTGTATAGATTCCCATATATACCTGTAGCCCTTTTGATAACCAAGATAAGCACATACGGCATGTCCCGTATTATGGGTGAATAGTTTTTGCTCTTCATAGGCAAAAAGATTGGGGTAAGGAATTATTCCTTTTATTTTGGGAATTTTTCCCTTAAACCCATTTTTATCAACAGGAAGGATACTGTACTCCTCGGCCATTATAAAGGTAGGATCTTTTTCTCTAATTTCTTGGGGGATAACCGGAACCATTCTACTGACAACTGACTCTACAAGTCCAAGATAGGTATTGAGGTAATTGATAAATGAAGGATCAATTTCCTTTAGGAGATATTTTTTAAGAACCTTGCTGGCATGGGGTAAATTCTCACAGATTATAAGATTAATAGGTTCTTTTATATTTTCTTTGGCTCTTTTTTCTATTCCTTTTGCTATAAGATGAGCAACAGATGGGAGATTTTTTGCACCTACTGCAGTTGCCAGAAGCTCTGCCCCTCTAATTTCCTCTACAACACGATCAACATCCTCTGCATTTATCGCTTTTACTTTATCTATGACGATTTCCTGGGGATTATCTCCCACAATCTTAAGACGATAAGACCCTTTTTGATTAAGAGAATTGATTATCCTTGGATCGATATCTACAAATACTATTTCATAACCCGAACTATTGAAAAGTTGCCCCAGAAATCCTCTTCCAATATTACCTGCTCCAAACTGTACCACTTTTTTCATCAAAGCACCTACTTTAAAATAGCCAATTTCATATGGATGTCAAGTTAATTGAGGGAAGATACGAAGCATTACCCTCTCAATTAGCTTTGACATCCTTTTTAAGTTATGGTATATTTTATAATGATAAACAATGTTCATTATTATAGAACAATGAGATCCCTGCAGAAAGCTTTAGAAATACTGGAAAGTATGGCAAAACTGGAAAATCAAAAGGTAGGTGTGAGTGAGCTTAGCAGATATTTAAATTTACCTAAAAGTACAGTTTATCAGATTCTTTCTACTTTTAGGAAGTTCAGATTTGTTGAGCAGGATGGGGAAAATAAAAAATATCGTTTGGGTTTAAGATTACTTGAGCTTGGTAATGTAGTTCAATCACAACTTGATATAAGAAGAATAGCCTTTCCTTACCTTAAGAAATTAAATAGAGAAACCAATGAAACAGCTTATCTTGTAGTTTTGGCGGAAAAAAGGATAGTTTATGTGGATTGTGTTGAATCTACTGCAAGACTTAGAGTGCGTCCTCTTTTTGGAGAAAGAGTTCCTCTGCACTGCACATCTCTGGGTAAGGCTATAATGGCTTTTCTTCCAGAATATGAGGTGGAAAGGATTATTAAAGAAGAGGGACTTACCAGATTTACTTCAAATACCATAACAGATCCCGGACTTTTAAAAAAGGAGCTTGAGCTAATCCGGGAAAGAGGATATGCAATTGATAATATGGAGCATGAGGAGGGAATTAGATGTGTAGGAGCACCAATAAGAAATTCAAGAGGGGAGGTTTTTGCCGCTATTAGCCTTTCAGGCCCATCTCAAAGGCTAAGTTTCGAGAGAATCAGGAAAATAGCTCCCCTTGTTATTCAAGCTGCCAGAGAAATCTCGGCAAAAATGGGATACTCTGGATAAATATTATTTCACTCAGAGTAAGGTAGTTAAAGAATGGATGAGAAGGGAGGTGATGTAAAGCTAAAGAATTTTTAGTAGGATGAAATTTTAAATAAGAAAAGAAGGGAGGTAGTAAATGTTTGGTAAAAAAGTATGGTTGGTCTTTGTCAGTGTCTTTTTAATAACAGGAGTTTTGAGTTTAACAGGTTTTTCTCAGGAAAAAACCTATACACTTCGTTTTAATACAGTAGCAGGACCAAATGAACCTCAAACTCTTGCTATGAAGAAGTTTGCCGAGGTTGTTGGTGATTTAAGTGGGGGCAAGATTGTGGTTAAGGTTTTCCATTCCGGTCAGCTTGGTGATCAGAAAACAGGTTTATTAAATGTTATGAGAGGATCTCTTGAGATGACGAGTGATGCCAGTGCTGCCTGGTTTGCTGAGCTATGTGATTACCCTGAAATAGGTGTTCTGGAGACACCCTATGTATACAGAGATCTGGATCATTTATACAGGGTTCTAACTGGACCTATAGGGCAAAAATACTGGAATACTTTGGCTAAGAAGTCTAACCTTAGAGTTCTGGACATATGGTATCTTGGTACCCGTGAGTTAAACCTGACAAAGAGAGCTGGTGTTGTAAGAAAACCAGAGGATCTAAAAGGGATTAAATTAAGAATGCCCAATACCTCTTTCTGGCTTGATGTGGGAAGAGCTCTTGGAGCAGAGCCTACTCCTCTTGGTTTTGGAGAGGTTTATATGGCTTTAAAAACAGGAACTGTAGAAGGTCAGGATAATCCTCTTCCCACCGATTATTCGGCAAAGTTCTGCGAGGTAACTCATTATATTGTTCTTACCGATCATATGATTGGTTACATTACTCCGGTAATTAATGAAAAGCTCTGGGAGAGTATGCCTGAGAAATACCGGGTATATATCAAAAAAGCCATCCAGGTTGCAAGATTTTATCAGAATGAAAGGGTACTGGAGCAGGAGGCTACCTTATTGGGAAAATTTGTGAAAGATTACGGTATGGAGATAATTATCCCGGATAAAGCCGCCTTTATGGAGAGCGCCAAAAAGTTTTACTCTCAGCCAAGATTCAACAAGATATGGGGAGAAGGTATGTACGAGAAGATACAATCCTCAGAATAGAAAGACAAAAATAAATAGAATGTCCTGGGAGAAGTTTTATTCCCGGGACATTCTTTTATTATTGAGTTTAAAAGGTTAAAAAATGAGAAGAATTGCAAAGATTATATTTGATTTCTTTGAAATTCACCTTGCCTCCTTTATCTTTTTGATTTTGATTTTTTCTATAGTTGTGCAGGTTTTCTCCCGATACGTATTTGACCATCCTATACCTCCTTTGTTTGAGTTATCTATATATAGTTTTGTATGGGTTATATATCTGGGAGCTCCACTGGCAAAAAGGTATAGAAAACACATAAGGTTTGATATTCTCCATCGTAAATTACCAAGAAAGGTGCAACTTTTTATTGAAATTTTTTTTGATATATTAACAAATATAATCCTTTTAATAATACTAATTCCTACTATTAAATATTCTTTTTGTAGCTTAAAAATAAAAACTTTTGTTTTTAAGGTATCTTTTACTTATCTTATTCTTTGTTTTCCTATCTTTATTGTACTTTTATTTATTCATAACTCGGTTTGGATTTATTATTATATTATGGAGATTTTAGGTAAAAAAGTTCCTTCTATGGAGAATCCCCCATGGCAGTGATTGTTTGGATACTGGCTTTTGCAGCTATTTTTGCTATGGGATATCCTATAGCTTTAGGGATGTTCGTTAGTTCAGTTCTTTACTTACTTTTGTCTCATATCGATCTTTCTTTAATTGTGGATAATATGGTTTTAAAATTTGAGAGTAATTTTGTACTTTTAGCTGTTCCTCTTTTTATATTTACTGCAAAGGTTATGAATGCCGGTAAAATAACCAATCGAATTTTCGATCTCGCTCAAGATGCACTTGGTTCACTCAGGGGAGGACTTGGTTATGTTAATATTGTAGCCAGTATCATTTTTGCTGGTATGAGTGGCTCTGAGATAGCTGATGTGGCGGGACTTGGAACTGTGGAAATTAAAGCAATGAAGGATGCCGGGTATGATGGACCTTTTGCCTGTGCTGTAACCTGCGCATCAGCTACAATAGGCCCGATCATTCCTCCCAGTATTCCTATGATCATTTACTCCATGCTCTCAGGTGCATCTGTAGGATATCTTTTCTTGGGAGGATTTATACCTGGATTTTTGTTGGGCGGGACTTTAATGGTTGTAGTTTATGTTCTTTCTGTTAAGAGAAATTATCCTCGAGGGAAAAAAATTCCCTTTAAAAAATTTGTAAAAGGTTTTGTTAAATCCTTTCCAGCTCTTATGGCTCCGGTGCTCTTGCTCTATGGAATTTACGGAGGGATATTCACTCCTACTGAATCTGCAGGTATAGTGGCTGCATACGTAGTTATTCTCAGCTTATTCGTCTATAGAACCCTTGGACTAAAGGAGCTTTATAAGGTTATCATTGATACAGTAGTAAGTACCGGCTATATCAGCTTTATTATAGCGGGAGCTTTCATGCTTAGCTATGTGGTAGCAAGAGAGGAAATACCGAATTTAGTTGCCAATGTTTTTATAAGTTTAGGATTAACCTCCAGCAAATGGATTACTCTTTTATCAATTAATGGATTGTTTTTAATACTCGGGTGTTTTCTTGATGTTTCAGCTATCCAGTTGGTAATTATACCTATTCTCTTACCTCTTGTTAAAAATGTAGGAATCGATCTGGTCCATTTTGGAGTTATAACTACTTTTAATTTAATGATTGCTCTGGATACCCCACCTTATGGAGAGACTGGTTTTATCACCAGCGCAATAAGTGGAACACCTTTACATAAGGTTGTAAGAGAGATGTTGCTTTACTTTATACCTTGTGAAATAGCGACTCTCATGTTAGTTACGTATCTTCCCGACCTTGTACTATGGCTACCCAGGTTAGCTGGATATGCTGGGTAAAATTTTTAATAATTTCAGGAGAAATTAAATGAATGTTAACGTTAGATTAATAAAAAAGCTTTACGATGATTTAGATAGAACATCCAGAGATCGAGTTGATGAGGCTATAGCAAGGATAGTTCAAACTAAAAAAAGGGGAGGGAAGGTAGTTGTGGTAACCGGCAGTGGACCAAATCTACATGAAGGGGCTACAACATTAATAGCTGAGCTTATAAATAAGGGAGTTGTAGATGGGGTACTGACAAGCTCAGCAGTTATAGCTCATGAGATGGCCGGTGTTTTAGATAAGGTAAAACGAGTTGATGGAAGAAAGCTTGGAATTGATGAGAGAATTCTCCCCAGAGGTTTCACTTATGAGATAACAGTTATGGATGATCTGACAGTTGAAAAACTCAAGGAGGAAATGCCAGTTGATATTGAGCTTATTCAAAGGGCAATGCAACTTCCCGGAGATGTAATAATAAAAGCGGCAGGTAATATGGGCTATCCAATGGGTCTCAGGACTGAAAGAATAGCAAGGGAAGTTGAGTGTTTGGCCAGGATGTTTGGTGTTCCTTTTGAATTTATAGCAGGACTGGGTGCTGATGAGAGGACTATGATAGGAGCAGGTGCCAGAAAAAATGTTCCGGTGTTAGTTTCTGTCCCCCAGTTAATTGGAGGTGGAATGGTGGGTCTTTGCATTGGAGATGCTATATCTCTTAAGCAGAGAAGTGCTATGATAGCAAAGATCTTAGGAGAGGCAGGTGTTATTGTTGAATCGGCAATAGCCTTAAGTCAGGAAATTCACGATGGTCCTTTTGAGGTTTATACCGGTCATGGAATCTGGTCAGCCTGGGAGGGTGTAAGAACATTCAGCCTTGAAGGTAAGACTCTGATAAGAATAGATCTTGATCCTACATTGGAGGAGGCCTGGCAGGCGGAAAGAAAAGGTGGCAGTGTTCAGGAAGCAATTAATAAAGGGTTACCCAAGACCAAATTTTTAAAGGTCCCTTTCAGGATGGAGATGTCAGGTTTTGCCCGATTGGAAAACAGTATTCCTATAAGAGAGGATATTGGTATAATATGGCCAATTATAGGTTTTAGGGTAGCTGATGAGTTAGGTATATCTCTTGATTTTATCTCTTATCCCCAGGAGACACCTGATGGGAAAAAGATGAGAGAGTGGATTGTCGATAATATTAGAATTCTCGATAAGAAAGTAATGTATGAAAGAACAAAGGAGTTAAAAAGATAATAAAAGATAATATAAGATTCATTAAAAGGAGGAATTGATGAGAGTTCTGGGTGTTATTCCGGCAAGATACGGCTCCACAAGACTGGAAGGTAAACCTCTTGCAGATATTATGGGAAAGCCAATGATTCAATATGTATATGAAAATGCGGCTAAATCCTCTATTTTAGATGAGCTAATAGTAGCAACTGATAATATAAGAATTAAAGAAGCTGTGGAAAAATTTGGAGGTAAAGCTATGTTAACCTCACCTTCACACCCTACCGGAACAGATAGGGTGGCGGAGGTAGCTAAGAATTTTGATCCTCAGGTAGTGGTAAACATCCAGGGAGATGAGCCATTTATAAATCCAGGGATGATAGATGAGGTTGTTGAGCCACTACTTGAAGATAAAGAAATACCCATGGGAACCTTGATGCATGAGATAACAGAAAAGGAGGATTTTAACAACCCCAATGTGGTCAAAGTGGTAACAGATAAGCTGGGTTTTGCCCTTTATTTTTCCCGTTCTTTAATTCCCTATCCCCGAAAAACTGAAAAACATCGTGTTTTTGAGCATATTGGTATTTACTCTTTTCAAAAGGAATTTCTTTTAAAATTCACCAGACTTGAACCAACACCTCTTGAGCAGACAGAATCGTTAGAACAACTGAGAGTTCTGGAAAGCGGCTACAGGATAAAAGTGGTATTAACAAGGTATAAGTATGTTGCCCTTAGTGTTGATACTCCGGAGGACCTGGAAAGGGCAAGAATTTTTGCAAAGTCGATGAGGAAAAACTAATTTTACTCAGGAGATAAAGAATGTTAATTTTTAAAGGAGTAGTGCCTGCTATTGTAACACCATTAAAAAAAGAGGGTAGAGAGGTTGATCTTGATGCATTTGGTAGATACTGTGATTTCATCGTTGAAAAGGGAGTAGATGGTTTATTTATCTGTGGAACAACGGGAGAAGGTCCACTTTTATCAATTCAGGAGAGAAAATCTATTGCTAAAGTGGCTGTAGAAAGAATAAAAGGTAAAGCAAAAGTCATAATTCAAACAGGCTGTATCACCACGGATGAGACTGTAGAGCTTTCCATACATGCCCAAAAAATTGGAGCAGATGCGGTAGGGGTTTTGCTTCCCTACTATTATAATTTAGATGATGAGGCAATGTTTAACCATTTTGTTAAAATAGCTGATGCCATTCCGGGACTTCCCTTATTTATCTATAATATCCCCCAGTGTACCTGCAATAACTTAACTCCAGGGTTATTTAAAAAACTCATTGAAAAAGTTGAAAGTATTGCTGGCATAAAAACAAGTAATCCTGATATTTTTCAGATTCAGGAATACGTGCGTATTGCAGGAGATAAATGCTCTGTATTTGTTGGATGTGATGGCCTTATTTTACCCGGATTATCTGTTGGAGCCAAAGGAATAGTCTCCGGAAATGCCTCTTGCTTTCCTGAGCCTTTTATAGAAATTTATCGATCTTTTGAAAGAGGAGATCTTCAAAAAGCCCGGGAACATCAGTTATTCATAGACAAGTTACGAGGTGCTCTGGGAGATGGATACTATGTTGCCTCCTTTAAAAAAGCTCTGGGTTTCAGGGGGATAGAGGCTGGAAGCGTAAGAGCACCTAATCGAGAGCTTTATCCGGAGGAGATATCCAGGTTAAGAAGATCTTTAAAAGAGCTGGGGTTAATTTAAGGTGATGGGGAGAAGTAAGTGGTGTTAAGCCATCTGCCTCGTCCATTTCGTCTGTTTGGTCTGTCTCGTCTGTCTGGTGTATTTGGTTACTTTGGTTTGTTTGGTGAGTCAGGTCGTTGGGTTTGTGGGTCGTTGGGTCTATTGAGTCTATTTCGTTCTTTTGGTTTGTTTAGTTCATCTGGTTGATTTGGTTTGTCTGGTGTGTTTGGTGTATTTGGTTAAAGGGCTCCTGGGTATCCCTAAGGAAGCC
>JAGGTG010000068.1 GCA_021163905.1 Candidatus Aerophobota bacterium | reverse complement strand
CCCAGAGAGCCTACACAGTTGCCAGAAACTGTCCCAACTTCAGACTCTTGCGTTTCTTAAAGTAGCATGGTATAATTATTCCGCATTTGCAGCTACAGAAAAACATCAACAAACTCATTCAGGGAGGTAAAACAGTGGAAAGGAAAAAAACAAGAGAAATAGAGATGAAAATAACAGATGATATTTTAATGGGAAGATACGCAAATATTATGAGAGTAACCCATAGCTCCGAGGAGTTTTTGTTAGAATTTGCTAATGCTATACCACCTGTGGGGGCAGTTGTTGCAAGAGTATTTATCAGTCCAGGTCACCTGAAAAGAATAATAAAAGCTTTAAGTGATAATCTTGAAAGGTATGAAAAGAAATTTGGGGAAGTTAAAGAAGCTGAGGAACCTGAAAGAAGGATAGGATTTTAATTCAGTCCTTCTGATAATTGACTTGTAGAGGGAAAATAATAAAATTAATAGGCGGTGATGCCAGGGTGGGTAAAAATAAAATAATAATTAAGGGAGCCAAAGAGCATAACTTAAAGAACATAGATGTTGAAATTCCCAGGAATAAACTGGTTGTGATAACCGGGTTATCCGGCTCTGGCAAATCATCTCTTGCCTTTGATACCCTCTATGCTGAAGGACAACGAAGGTACGTAGAGTCTCTATCAAACTATGCCCGGCAGTTTCTCGAGCAGATGTCCAAACCAAAGGTCGATCATATAGAAGGTTTATCCCCCGCTATATCTATCGAGCAGAGAAAAGCCTCAAGTAACCCTCGATCAACTGTGGCAACCCTTACTGAAATCTATGATTATTTCCGCCTTTTATTTGCTCATATAGGTGAGCCTCATTGTTACCGTTGCGGTAGAAAAATCTCTTCCCAGACCATAGAGGATATTACAAATCAAATTATGAAATTTCCTAAAGGATCAGCCATTCAAATTCTCGCTCCTCTTGTAAGAGGCAAAAAAGGTGAGTATAAAGATCTTTTCCAGGAAATAAGAAAAGAGGGGTACCTCAGAGTAAGAGTTGACGGAGAAATAAGATCACTGGATGAGGATATATTTCTTGAAAAAAATAAAAAACACACAATAGAGGTGATAGTTGACAGATTGAAGATCAAAGAGGGAATTGAATCAAGACTTGCCGATTCTCTGGAACTTGCAAGTGAGCGTGGAAATGGACTTATCCTTGTTACAATGAGAGATAGAGAAGGAGAAAAGGAGTATCCTTTTTCCCTTCGTTTTGCCTGTCCTCACTGTGGTATAAGCTATGAGGAGATATCTCCCCGGATGTTTTCTTTTAACTCTCCATATGGAGCCTGTCCAGCCTGTAATGGTCTTGGAACCCAACAAACAATTGATCCGGAACTTGTCGTTCCTGATCCTAAAAAATCCCTAAGAGAAGGAGCTATTGTCCCCTGGGAGGAAGGAGTTGGTTTTTATCGCTGGGCGAGAACTGCTTCCCGTTATTATTTCAGACAGTTAGCTTCTCTTGCCAGACACTACAACTTTTCACTTGATGTACCCTTTGAGAAATTACCTACCTCCATTCAACAGATCATCCTCTATGGATCAAATTCCGAGGAAATTGAATTTACCGAGTACAGAGGTGGTGATTATTATACTTATCGAGCTCCTTTTGAAGGAGTCATCCCTAACCTTGAGAGAAGATACAGAGAGAGTGACTCAGATTACGTTAAGGAGGAAATTCAAAAGTATGTAAGGGAAACTCCCTGTCCTGTTTGTAAGGGAGCACGACTTCGTCCTGAGAGCCTGGCAGTTAAGATAAGGGGTAAGAACATCTACGATGTTGTAAAGATGAGTGTTAAAGAATGTCAGAAGTTCTTTTCCTCTCTTCACCTTACCTCAAGAGAAAAACTGATTGTCGGTGAGATAGTAAAAGAAATTAGAAAACGCCTGGAATTCATGGTGAGTGTGGGACTTGATTACCTTACACTTGACCGTCGAATAGGAACCTTATCCGGTGGTGAAGCAGAGCGGATACGTCTTGCCACTCAAATTGGCTCTGGGTTGGTAGGGGTAATTTATATTCTCGACGAGCCAACCATTGGCTTGCATCAAAGGGATACCCGTAGATTACTTAATACACTTAAAAAGTTAAGAAATCTTGGAAATACTGTAATTGTGGTAGAACATGATAAAGGAACTATAGAGGCTGCAGATCATATAATTGATCTTGGTCCCGGTGCGGGAGACCATGGAGGAGAGATAGTTGCACAGGGAACTGTTTCTCAAATAAAAAATTCCCCTCGGAGTTTAACCGGAAAGTACCTAAAAGGAGAATTAAAGATCCCCGTACCTTCCTTACGCAGAACTCCCACTGATAATAGATATTTAAGGATAATAGGAGCAAAGGAGCACAATTTAAAAAACATAACCGTAGAAATTCCAGTTGGAACCTTTACCTGTATAACAGGAGTATCAGGCTCGGGTAAAAGCACTCTTGTTGAGGATATTCTTTATAAGGCACTTGCCCGACATTTTTTTAAAAGCAAGGTTAAACCAGGTAAGTATGATAAAATTGAAGGACTTGAGTATATTGATAAAGTCGTCGTTATCGATCAATCGCCTATTGGTAGAACCCCGCGTTCTAATCCTGCTACCTATACCGGACTTTTTACCCCTATTCGTCAGATCTTCGCCAGAGTGGAAGAGGCAAGAATGAGAGGATACTCCCAGGGGAGATTCAGCTTTAATGTACGAAAGGGAAGATGTCAGGTATGTAAAGGAGAAGGAATGATAAAAATAGAAATGCAGTTCCTTCCAGATGTTTATGTTCCCTGTGATGCCTGCAAGGGAAAAAGATACAACAGGGAAACCCTCCAGATAAAATACAAGGGTAAAAATATAGCAGATGTTCTCGATATGACGGTAGAGGAAGCTCTTGAATTTTTCCACAATATACCCCAGATTAAAAGGAAATTAAAAACTCTTTACGATGTTGGGCTCGGCTATATTAAATTAGGTCAACCTGCTACCACTCTTTCAGGAGGAGAGGCTCAAAGAGTCAAGCTGGCAAGAGAACTTTCAAAAATTGGAACAGGAAAGACACTTTATATTCTGGATGAGCCAACTACAGGGCTGCATTTTGCTGATATAGAGAAACTTTTAAATGTATTAAACAGGTTAGTAGATAAAGGAAATACGGTTCTTGTAATTGAGCATAACCCTGATGTTATTAAAGTAGCAGATTATATTATTGATCTTGGACCAGAGGGAGGAGACGAAGGTGGAGAAGTTGTTGCCTGTGGTCCTCCCGAAAAAATTATCAGTAATCCCAGAAGTTATACCGGTCAGATTTTGAAAGAGGTTCTGTAAAGTCAATCACTTTTTTTCAATACCTCATTCATACTTCCAGTTCTATATCCTTCAAGATCAACCGTTATGTAAGTATAACCAAGCTGTTTAAATTTCTCTATCACCTTATTCCTTTTCTCATTTTCAAATAATTTTGGTATCTCATCTTCTCTTACCTCTATACGAGCCGTATCTCCGTAGTGTCTTACCCTTATCTGGGAAATTCCCATTTTTCTCAAAAAACGTTCTGCCTCCTCTACTTTTAAAAGTTCCTCTTTTTTTATCCTCATGCCATATGGAAAACGAGACGCAAGACAGGCAAGAGAAGGTTTATTCCAGGTTGAAAGTCCCAATTTTTTTGATAGCTCACGTATATCACTTTTACCAAGGTGTGCTTCTTTGAGAGGAGACCTTACTCCAAGCTCCCTGGCGGCCTGCATTCCAGGTCTAAAATCTCCCGTATCATCTAAATTCGAACCATCAGCAACCCATCTAAGGTTATTCTCCTCTGCTATCTTTTTCAATGTAGAAAAAAGTTCTCTTTTGCAATAGTAGCATCTTGTGGGGGGATTGTTGACAAAATTGGAATCCTCCAGTTCTCTGGTTTCAATCAGTATGTGTCTTACACCCATCTTTTTACTTATTTTCTTTGCCTCCTCTACCTCTTCCCTGGGATAGGTAGGTGAAAGAGCCGTTACAGCTATAACCTTCTCTCCAAGAACATCCTTGGCTACCCTTAAAAGAAAAGTACTATCAACCCCCCCTGAAAAAGCAACTAAAACAGTTCCCATCTTTTTTAAAATTTCTTTTAAGTTTTTTAACTTTTTTTCTATATCACCTTCCATTACTCTATCCTTTTTATGTCTTAATTTTATGACAAGACAAAAAAGAAGGCAAGAGAGCGCATTAAACCACCTAAAATGTAACTGAACAAGAGCTACTACAAGAGCGCTACTTCATGGCAAAATCAAGAAAAGAAAAATCTGCTATAAATTTTGTCTATCTGCAACAAAACTTTCCAAATTTGACATTACTACTGAGAAATATTATTTATTTTAAAAACATAAAGGGTTACACCATGGAGTTAATAAAAAATCCAGCTTATAAGGCTATAGCAGAGGCATCTCCTTTAGCTTTTGTTGTATGGACCCCTGATTTTAAAATTATTGACTGGAATAAAAGCGCTGAGCGTATTTTTGGCTGGAGGCGAGAGGAAGTAATAGGAAAAAACTTCTTTGATTTTCTTATTCCCGAAAGTGCAGAAAGCAAGGTCAGGCAGATAGTAGAAAAATTAAAAGCTGGAGAGCTTCCCAGCTATAGCATAAATGAGAATTTAACCAAAGATGGAAGTATTATAAAATGTGAGTGGCACAACACTGTCTTAAAAGATAAACAGGGAAAAATAACCACTGTAATTTCTATGGCACAGGATGTAACCGAGCGCGAGAGGATGAAAGAGCGCTTACAAAAAGAACATAATTTGCTGCAAACACTTATGGATAACATTCCAGATTCTATTTACTTTAAGGATGATAAAAACAGGTTCGTTATGGTAAACAGGGCAAAAGCTGAGCACTCAGGTACAACCCCTGATAATATGGTTGGCAAAACCGATTTTGATTTTTCCCCAAAGGAGCAGGCGAAAAAATCTTTTGCAGATGATACCTATGTGATAAAATCCGGAAGATCCATTATTGACAAAGTAGAAAAGATCATCCATTCAAATGGAAAGGAATATTGGGTATCTGTTACCAAGGTTCCCTGGCGCAACAATAAGGGAAAAATAATTGGAACAATGGGAATATCAAGGGATATTACCAGAAGAAAAGGTGAGCAGGAGGAAATTGAAAACCTCGGCAGGTTATACAGACTTATTGGAAGATCAATTAACAGGTCTAAAACCATTAAGGAGTTATCCTCCAGGATACTAAAGGGCCTTCGCAAGATAATTGATTTTGATTTTGGTGATATATTAATCTACGATCCAGAGAAAAACACACTTTTTTGCTCAACTCAGATAGGCTACCCAAAGGACCTAAAGGAAAAAACCGTCCCCAAGAAAAGTGAGGAAGGTATAGCAGGAGCAGCAGCTATTCATAAGGAGCCTATCTATATTGATAATCCAAAAAACAGTAAACTTACATCCGTCATTCATTCTCTCCTTGAAAAATGTGGTATAAAACTGCAGGAGGTCTACGCGGTTCCCCTGATGACAAGGGGAACCTTACATGGGGTACTTCAAATTGGTGTAAAGGAAGGTAAGAACCTTTCCAGAAAAGATAGAAGATTAATTAAAAGTATATCAGAGGAAATAGCAGCAGGTATTGCCAAAATTAAAGCTGAGGAAGCCTTGCGTGAGCTTGCCATAAAAGATCCACTAACAGGTCTTTTTAACTACAGGCACTTCTGGGAGGTACTGGAAAAGCAGAAGGATAGATTTAAAAGGTACAACGAGGTTTACTCCCTGCTTTACATAGATATAGATAATTTCAAGGAATGTAACGATACCTATGGACACCAGGAGGGGGATAAAGTCCTAAAGACCCTCAGCGGGATTCTTAAAAACAACCTGCGCAGGATAGACTCTGCCTACAGGATAGGAGGAGAAGAGTTTGTAGTACTACTTCCCCATACATCAAAGCAGAAGGCAAAAAAAGTAGCCGAGAGAATACAAAAAGAGGTTCATCAAAAGCTTTACTTAAGATGCAAGGTTACTGTAAGTATAGGAGTAGCTGATTCAAAAGATGGTGAGAATATAGTCAAAATAGCTGATTCTGCTATGTATGAGGCTAAGAGAAAGGGTAAGGACAGAATATGGGTGGCTGGAGAAAATACTCCTTTCTCTGATTGAGGACCAATTGTTTCTAATAAAACTCAAAAGGGCCGGGGAGAAGATAAAAAACTACAGGTACACAGTTTGATCCTGAAGTAGTAGAGACTTTCCCGAATCAGAAATTTCAAATTATTTGACAGGTGGGGAAGGTGGTTTATAATAATTTTTCGGTAGATCCTTAATCCTTCAGGAGGAATAGATGGAGTTAAATGAGGAATTAAAAATTTTTTCAGGTCGAGCTAATAGACAACTTGCCCAAAAAATTGCTGAATATCTGGGAATAACTCTGGGAGAGATGGAAGTAAGATCCTTTAGTGATGGGGAAATCTATGTGAAAATCAATGAAAATGTAAGAGGTCGAGATGTTTTTCTTGTACAACCTACCAGTCCTCCAGTTAACGAGAATCTAATGGAGCTTTTAATTATGATTGACGCCTGCCAGCGAGCTTCAGCTCAGAGAATAACTGCTGTTGTTCCTTATTACGGTTATGCCCGTCAGGATAGAAAAGATCAACCCCGGGTTCCTATTACCGCCAAACTCGTTGCCAATTTAATAACTAAAGCTGGCACTGACAGGATTTTAACTTTAGACCTGCATGTAGATCAGATTCAGGGGTTTTTTGATATAAAGGTGGACCATCTTTTTGCAGCTCCAGTTATTATTGATTATTTTCGTAAAAAGAGACTTGATAATTTAACGGTCCTATCCCCAGATGTAGGAGGACTGAGAAGAGCTCGTGCCTATGCCAGAGCTCTAAAGGTACCTCTTGCCATAGTGGATAAGAGAAGACCAACCGCCAATGAGGCTGAAATTATCCATATTGTAGGAGAGGTCAAAGGCAGGCAAATACTTATAATTGATGACATGGTAGACACAGGAGGAACCTTACTTGCAGCGGTAAATATCCTTATGGAGAAAGGGGCAGTTGGAGTTTATGCTGCCTGTACTCATCCGGTCTTATCTGGAAATGCTTACCAAAAAATAGAAAACTCACCCCTAAAAGAACTGGTAGTAACTGATACCATACCTCTTGACTTAAGCAAATCAACTGATAAGATTAAAGTTCTCTCGGTGGCCTCTCTATTGGGAGAGGCTATTAAAAGAATCCACCAGAATAAATCCGTAAGTTCTCTTTTCTATATTAAGTAAGGAGGTTTTAAATATGGAAAGACCAACACTTAAGGTTAAAATTAGAGCAAAAACTGGAAAATCCTATGCCAATAAAATAAGAAAGAAAGGCCTTATCCCGGCCGTTTTATATGGTCCTCATCTAAAGGAAAGTATTCCTCTGGAGATCGATAAATTTGATGTTCACTCTCTTATGTCCACTATTTCTGAAGGAGAGAGAATAATTACTCTTGAAATTGTCAACCAGGATAAGGATAATAAAAGAGAGGTTATTCTAAAGGATGTCCAGCACAGCTGGATAAAAGGAGGACTGCAGCACCTTGACTTTTACGAGATTACAAGAGGAGAAAAAATATCCACAGAAGTTCCTCTACGTCTCGTAGGTGAGGCACTTGGTGTAAAGAAAGGAGGTGTAATTGAGCAATTAGTAAGGGAAATTGAAATAGAATGTCTACCTGAAAATATACCACCTCATATTGATGTTGATATAAAAGAGCTTGATATAGGAGACTCACTCCGAATTAAAGATTTAAAACTTCCCTCAGGAGTAAGAACGCTTACTAATTCTGAAGAAATTGTTGTCTCGGTTCTTTCACCTATAAGTGAGGAAGAGCTTGAAAAACTGGAGGAAGAAAAAGGAGTTGTAGCTGAAGAGGTAGAGGTAGTTAAGAAGGAGAGGAAGGAAGAAAAAGAAGAGGAAGAAGAGACAAAGAAAAAGGAAGAATGAAGGTTGTATTTGGACTTGGCAATCCTGGCAGAGAATACAGGAGAACCCGCCACAATATAGGTTTCCTGGTGTTAGATACCTTTGCTGAAAGACATAACGTTAAACTGGATCAGTATAATTTTCAGTCTCTAACAGGAAAGTTAAAAATAAACGGAGAGGAAGTTTTTCTTGTTAAACCTCTTACCTATATGAATCTGGTGGGTAGTGCTATAGGAGATATATACAGAAATCTCAATATAAAAATTAAGGACATTATCGTTATAAACGATGATGCTGACCTTGAATTTGGAAGGATAAAGATCGTAAGAAAAGGCGGAGATGCTGGACACCTGGGGGTAAGATCTATTATCCAGAATCTGGGAAGTGAGGATTTCCCACGTATACGTATTGGTATTGGTCGACCTTCACAGCAGATAGAATTAAAGGAGTACGTCCTTCAGGAATTTACCCCTAAGGAATGGGAGATGATAAAACCGGTTATACTTAAAGCAGCGGAGGCAACAGAAACAATTATTCTTAAAGGAATAGAGGAGGCAATGATAAACTATAACTAACTTAAGGGGGAAAAGATGTTAAGAAAACCAGCAGTGGCGGGGACATTCTATGCTGGTGAGAAAGATTCTCTAAAAAAACAAATTGAGGATTGTTTTCTCCATCCCCTGGGTCCAGGAAAAATCCCCGCTTTTACAGGAAAAGCCCGGGGAAAAATTCTGGGGTTAATCAGCCCTCATGCCGGGTATGTTTACTCTGGCCCAATAGCAGCCTGGGGATTTTCGTATTTAATTGAAAGGGAAAAGTCAGAAACTGTAGTAATTCTTGGCCCAAATCACCGGGGTTTTGGTGCCCCGGTAGCTGTAATGAGTCAGGGAGAATGGGAAACACCTCTTGGGAGATTATCAATAGACCAGGAGTTTGCAGAAAAATTACTGGATATTGTCCCTACAATAGTTGAAGATGATGAAAAAGCTCACCAGAGAGAACATTCTCTTGAAGTTCAACTACCTTTTCTTCAATATGCCTGGGGTAATAATTTTAAAATTGTTCCCATCTGTCTTACCGATCAAACAACTACCACCAGTATCAATCTGGGTAAGGCTATTTCGGAATTGATAAAGGAAAGAGAAAATGTTCTTCTCATAGCAAGCACAGATTTTACTCACTATCAACCTCAAAAAATAGCCGAAAAAGAGGATAGGAAACTCATCGATGCTATAATATCTGGAGATCCTCGAAATCTCGGAAAACTTCTATCATCTTACGAATTTTCCATGTGTGGATATGGGGGAGTAATGACAGTTATGGAAGTGGCACGTTTACTTGGAGCCGGAAAAATACAACTACTCAAATACGCCACCTCCGGTGATATAACTGGAGACTACAGTGCAGTCGTTGGTTATGCCTCTTTAATTATAGAAAAAGAATAAAGATTCACCTCTTTATGCTCTATAAAAGGCTCTTTACCCTCTTTGTTGATACTGTAAGGAAATTTTTTCCTCTTCCAGAAATCTCTTCTGCCTTTTCATAAGACCATCAAAATCCACCAGATGAGCATCAAACTCAGGCCCATCTACACAGGCAAATTTTGTCTGTCCTCCCACTTTTACACGACAGGATCCACACATCCCTGTGCCGTCCACCATTATTGGATTTAAACTTACAATTGTCTTTACTTTATAGGGTCTTGTTATCTCTGCTACCACTCTCATCATAGGAATAGGTCCTATAGCTATAACTTCACTTATTTTTTCCTCTCCCTTTTCCAGAATCTCTTTTAAAAGTTCGGTAACAAACCCGTGATAACCAAAACTCCCGTCATCAGTGCTGTATATTACCTTATCAGACACAGCTTCTATTTTATCCTGGAAGAAGAGAAGATCTTTATTTTGAGCACCAATTAAGCTGATAACCCGATTTCCTACCTCCTTATAGGCTTTTATTTCCGGATACAAAAGAGCTACTCCCACCCCACCTCCTACGCCTACCACCGTTCCCACTTTCTTTATATCAGTTGGCCTACCAAGTGGCCCCAGAATATCTTCTATTGTCTCTCCCTCCTCCATAAGTGACAACTCATGAGTTGTTCTTCCTGCATCTTGAACAACTATGGTTATTGTTCCCTCCTCGCGATTATACTCTGAAATAGTCAGGGGAATTCTTTCTCCCTTTTCGTTTAGCCTTAAAATGACAAACTGACCGGGTTGACACTTTCGAGCTATAAGAGGTGCTTTTATACGAAAAAGTACAATTCGAGATGCAAGGGTTCTTTTCTCCAGAATGGCAAAATTTTTGGTTTGCATTTTCCTTTCTCCTTAAGAATCTTGAGAGTTTATTTTACTATAATTCTCCTTTTCGTCAAATAGGTAAGACCCTGAAGTTGAGACACTTTTTCTTTGGGACAATCTTCTTTAAAGGGCTCTCTGGGTATCCCTAAGGAAGCCTCTTTTTGGCGAGAAGATGAGCTTGCCCTTCACTAAGAAATAGCACAGCCAAAAAGCGGAGGCCGAGCTGCAGTAAAGTTAGAGGTGATACCAAACTATAGCGAGGCCGTCT
>JAGGTG010000092.1 GCA_021163905.1 Candidatus Aerophobota bacterium | reverse complement strand
ATAATACTATAAAGAAAATTACCGATAACTACTTCAAGGTAACAGGTGATCTAAGTAGGGAAATTGAGAATCTTAAGGCTATCAACTCAGAACAGGCTAATACTATAAAGAAAATTACCGATAACTACTTCAAGGTAACAGGTGATCTAAGCTCTCGTGTTGAGGCTCTAAAGTCTGAAAATAGTCAGCTGAAGAAAGAAAATGCTGATCTTAACAAGTCAATTGAAGCTTTAACTCAAAAGTATCTTAAAGAAACCTGGGAGCTCAATCAGAAAGTTTCTTCTCTTAAATCTTCTCTAAAGGAAAAGGATAATACTATAAAGAAAATTACCGATAACTACTTCAAGGTAACAGGTGATCTAAGCTCTCGTGTTGAGGCTCTAAAGTCTGAAAATAGTCAGCTGAAGAAAGAAAATGCTGATCTTAACAAGTCAATTGAAGCTTTAACTCAAAAGTATCTTAAAGAAACCTGGGAGCTCAATCAGAAAGTTTCTTCTCTTAAATCTTCTCTAAAGGAAAAGGATAATACTATAAAGCTTATTAAAGATGACTATTTCAGAGTAACTAAAAAACTGAATCTGGAAATAGGGGCTTTAAAGAAAGAAAATGCCGATCTTAAAGCTGACAATCAAGAAAAATCAGAAACTATTAAAAAAATAACCAACAACTACTTTAAGACCACATCGGAGCTTAATGCTAAACTGAAAAAACTGGAAAGTCTCACTGCGGATCAGCGCAAGACAATCAATCAAATAACCACTAACTTCTTCAAGGTAACAGGAAAACTTAATGCCAGAATAGCTTCTCTTGAAAAGGAAAAAACCCAGCTCCAGCTTGAAAATAACCGATTGAAAAAACTTAACGCCAAACAAAGAGATGCCTTTATTAAACTCGTAAACAAATCCACTCAGGAAAAAAGAGCTCTGCAGAACAGAATAAAATCTCTCCAACTTGCCAACAAAAAAATATCCGAGGAAAGGGAAACCCTCAAACTACAGTTGGGTAAGGTGTCCGAGTCCAACAGTAATCTCAAGTGGATATTAGGGTTAATAACTGTAGCTGGATTTTTCTTTGCGGGAGGGATGTAAACAGAAAAAAATATTATCAGGAAAATGACGAAATGAGCGATTTCAAGGGGGTGAAAAAGATGTTTGAGAAAATAGGAAAGGTTTCATTGTTTTTTACAATAGGATTTGCTATAGTGACAGCTAATGCTTTTGGTAATGAATCAACTTCTCCTACAGTACAGCAACTTCTCCAGCAGATAAAAGATCTACGTGCACAGATCTCCCAAATTAAGCACAGTGTTGATAAAACAAGAGAAATTGCTATTAACACCAGAATTGAAGCTGCAAAATTCAAAGAAGAAACACTTTACAGATTGGGTTTGTGGCGTGCTAAACTGGGAGAGGGAATGATGATGAGTATTTCTGCTGAAAACGCGGCAGCTAAAGCAGAGAAATCTGTAAAATTGGCAACTGAACAAGCTAATCGTGCCTGGAACTCCATAGTGAAGGTGGAGGAAAAATTTGACCTCCTCACAAGCAGAATGAAGGAAGAGGCAAGGTTAAGAGAGGAACTTCAGAAAAAAGTAAATACTATGGCAATAAGCCTTGACAATCTCAAAACGGATGTTTCTCTGGCTAAGGAAATGGCAGCTACAGCAAAGGCAGAAGCAGATCAGATTATAGAAAAGATGCAAGCTTTAGAGGAACTTCAGAAAAAAGTAAATACTATGGCAATAAGCCTTGACAATCTCAAAACGGATGTTTCTCTGGCTAAGGAAATGGCAGCTACAGCAAAGGCAGAAGCAGATCAGGCCAGAAGAGAAACAAGAGAATTAGCTGGAGAAGTGAAGAGAAATAGAGAACTGTTCCTGAGTAAGATAGAAAAGATACTAAAAGGAGCTGCTAAAGTAGAAGAAAAACTTAAACCAAAACAGTTAAAACTTAAGCCAAAGGCAAAAGCAAGAATATACATCGTAAAAAAAGGTGATAGTTTATGGCGGATTGCTGGATATCCCAATATTTACAACGATCCTGCTAAATGGAAAAAAATATTTGAAGCTAATAAAAATAGAATTCCCGATCCTCGTCTTCTTTATCCCGGCCAAAAGTTAATAATCCCCCAGAAGTAAAGAAAAGGACTTCCATCTTACAAGATGGAAGTCCTTTTCATACCTTTCAACTCATTATTTAAAAAATTTATTAAACTTTGGTTTTTTTCTGATATTTTCTTCTAAATTTTTCTATTTGTCCCTTTGTATCTATAAATTTTTGCTGATCAGCCCCTGTAAAGAAAGGATGGCACTGAGAGCAAATCTCAACATGAATATTTTGTTTTGTGGATCTTGTTTTAAATTCTGCTCCACAGGCACATCTTATAATTGTCTCTTTATATTCAGGATGTATTCCCTTTTTCATTAGTTACCTCCATTTATTTATATATTAAAAGCAGCATTTTTTTCAAGATGAGAAATAATATCAAGAAATTGTTCGTTGTTTTCGGTTTTCTTCATAACCTCAATAACAGCCTCAACTGGTTCTTTTATGTTTTGACGATTCAGATAATCTCTTAAAGTCCATATTGCCTTCAATTCTTTTTCAGAAAGTAACAACTCCTCTCTTCTGGTCCCGGATCTGTTAATATCAATAGCGGGAAATATTCTTCTTTCGGCCAGTTCCCTCGTAAGCCTTAATTCCATATTTCCTGTTCCTTTAAACTCCTCAAATATAACCTCATCCATTTTACTTCCTGTCTCTACCAGTGCTGTAGCCAGTATAGTTAAACTTCCCCCTTCCTCAACTTTTCTGGCTGCACCAAAAAAATGTTTAGGATAATGCAGGGTATTTGCATCTATACCTCCGGAAAGTACCTTTCCACTGGTTGGCATCAGCAGGTTGTAAGCTCTTGCCAGTCTTGTTATACTATCAAGAAGAATAGTAACATCCCTGCCCTGCTCAACAAATCTTTTTGCTTTCTCAATCACCAGTTCTGCTACTTTTATCTGATTTTTAGCAGGTTCATCAAAAGTAGAAAAGGCTACCTCTCCTTTTACCGATCTTTGCATATCTGTAACTTCCTCGGGTCGCTCATCTATAAGGAGTATTATTAGCTCTATTTCAGGATGATTTTTGGTAATTGCGTTGGCTATTTTTTGAAGCAAAATTGTCTTTCCTGTCTTAGGTGGTGCAACTATTAGTCCTCTTTGTCCTTTACCAATAGGTGCTATTAAGTCAATGAGCCTTGTAGAGATTTCATCCTTTGTTGTCTCCAGTTTTATCCTTTCATAGGGATAAAGAGGGGTGAGATTTTCAAAAACAGTTCTATTTCTGGCTTTTTCAGGATCCTCACCATTTACCTTCTCCACTTTAAGAAGAGCAAAATAATTCTCATTCTCCTTTGGAGGTCTTATTTGCCCGCTTACAGTATCTCCTTCTCTTAGATCAAACCGTTTAATTTGAGATGGTGATACGTAGATATCATCAGGTCCTGAAAGGTAGTTACTTCGCAAAAAACCGTATCCCTCGGGAAGTATATCCAGCACCCCGGATCCATAGACAACCTTTTCTTTGTCTATCTCATCCTGGATAATACGGAAAATAAGGTCCTGTTTCTTTAAATGTTTATAATCACTGATATTTCTTTTAGCTGCCTCTTCATGCAACTCCGTAATGTTTTTTCTCTGAAGCTCAGCTATGTTCATTCTTCTAAACTCCTTATAGCAGAAGGTAAAAATTC
This sequence comes from Candidatus Aerophobota bacterium, assembly GCA_021163905.1. GTDB lineage: Bacteria > Aerophobota > Aerophobia > Aerophobales > B3-G15 > JAGGTG01. The sequence goes on along the minus strand of JAGGTG010000092.1, from coordinate 6,872 downwards.
TATTATATTCTCAGCAGTTAAACTGACCTGCCCATACTTTTGGACAGCAATATCACCTGCCAATCCATGGAGAAAAACCCCAAGTTTGGCAGCAGTTAAACCATCCTTCCCCTGAGCTAACAATCCTCCAATAATTCCAGCAAGAACATCCCCTGTTCCACCTGAAGCCATACCGGCATTCCCTGTTGTATTTATCCAGCAATTACCCTCAGGATCAGCAATAACTGTACCTGCTCCTTTTAATACAGCTATTTTACCTGTCTTGCTGGATAAATCACTGGCTGCCTGAACCCTATCTTTTTGTATCTCGGGAATTGATTCGCCTACTAAACGGGCAAGTTCTCCTGGGTGAGGAGTAAGCACAGCAGGAGCTGAATAATTTTTAATAAACTCTACCTCACCTGCTATAGAATTTATTCCATCTGCATCCAATACAAGTGGAACATCCTGGGTTTTTAAAATTTCTTTAATCAACTCCTTAGTCTCAGGATTCCTCGATAATCCTGGACCTATCACTAACGCCTCACACTTTTTGATAAAGTTGTATATTTTCTCAGCAGCTTTAAATGACAACGTCCCCTCCCGTGTTTCCGGAAGAGGTAAGGTCATAGCTTCGGTTAATTTAACCTCTAAAATGGGGTTAAGACTTTCTGGTATTCCAAGAGTTACAAGACCCGTTCCAATTTTCAGTGCACCCTCACAAACCAAGGTAGCTGCTCCAGTCATTCCAGGAGATCCTGCGAGAACAAATAAATGACCAAATTTACCTTTATGAGAAGAGGGTAAACGGTAAAACATTTCAGAGGAAAATTCTTCCTTTAGTAAAAGGTTAACGAGGATGTTTATATTTTCTTTTTCCAGAAGATTAAACGGCATACCTATATCAGCTACTATTATCTGTCCGACATAATCCATCCCGGGGTAAAGATACATCCCCCTTTTTGGATAACCGAAAGTCACCGTGTAATTAGCTCTAACGGCTTCTCCTGCTACTTCTCCTGTATCAGCGTCAACTCCGGTTGGAATATCAACTGCAATTTTATTCCCTCTGGATCTGTTAATTAAATTAACCATCTCTCCAAATATACCTCTGGGGGCTCCTTTTGCCCCTGTTCCCAGAATAGCATCAACAAGTATAACCTGGCTTTTTTCTATCTCAGAGGATGGAAGCTGTGAAAGAGAAGTAATTTCCTTAATCTCAATTCCCATATTGGAATCTATTTTCAAATTTATAGCTGCATCGCCTTTTACTTTCTCCTGAGGACATCCCAAGAAAACCTTAACCTCGTAACCTTTATTAAAAAGATGTCTTGCTACTACAAATCCATCCCCTCCATTGTTCCCGGGGCCACAGAATATGTAAACTTTTTGGTCTGAAGAATATTTTTTACTTATAAGTTCTGCTACAGACCTTCCAGCATTTTCCATAAGCACAACCCCAGGTATACCGATTTTTTCAATACTAATTCTATCTAAAAATCTCATTTGCTCAGCTGTAAAAAGTTTCATAAAAATAACCTCTTTTAAATATTTTAACCTTAAGCTTTTTTCAAAGGATACTTAAAAGGCAGATCATCCTAAAACTAATGCCTGGGCTACAGCGTACTTTTTGGAATGAGAGATACTTACAAGTATTCTTTTTACATTTTTCACTTTACTTTCTTTCAGAATTTCCTTCCTGAACTTAACCACTGGTTCCCCTCTTTCCCCTGCTAAAATGGATAATTTTTGCCAGTACGGAATGCTAATCCCCAGAGATTTAAAGATCGCTTCTTTAGCTGCAAATCTTCCTGCTAAAAAGGTAACCCTTCCCTTAGATGATTTTTCCTTAGAGGAAATCTCTTCTCCGGTAAGTATCTTATTTTCAAAAATATCCCCCCATTTCTGAAGAGCATTTCTCACCCTGTCTATCTCTACAATATCTATTCCTACCCCTTTCACCGTCATCTCTGCATTAACTTGAGCATTTGTCTAACTGCTTCTTGTATCCCTACAAGGCAGGACCTTGAAATGATGGAATGGCCAATACTTAATTCATCTATTTCTTTGATCATTGCAATCTCACGCACATTTTCATAGTTTAAGCCATGGCCTGCATTAACTCCCAATTCCAGCTTTTTAGCTAACATGGCTGATCCGGCTATCTTTTCAAGCTCCTCTGCAATTTGTGATGGATCCTTGGCCTCGGCATATAACCCTGTATGTAGTTCAACAAAATCTGCATTTAATTTATGCGCTTTTTTCACACTATTAGGAGTAGGATTTATAAAAAGGGAAACTGCAATTCCAGCATCATGTAAAAGTGAAATCACCTCAGGTAGCCTATCACCAGATTTAGATAAATCAAGCCCCCCTTCCGTGGTTAACTCCTCTCTTTTTTCAGGAACCAGTGTGGCCAGATCCGGACGTACTTTTAAAGCGAACTTCACAACTGATTCAGATAGACCCATTTCGAGATTTAATTTTGTCTTCACAGTCCGCCTTAAAAGTTCAACATCCCTTTCCTGAATATGGCGCCGATCTTCTCTTAAATGGACAGTAATTCCACTTGCTCCAGCTAATTCAGCTAAAAGAGCTGCTGTAACCGGATCCGGATAATTGGATCCCCTTGCCTGACGTAAAGTGGCAACATGATCAACATTCACAGATAGCCTTAGCATCTTCTTTTTGCCTCCAATTTATCAAAAAGTTCAAAACTACAGTTTCTTTCTCTTCTTTTTACCTGTTTAATCTAAATCAACGTTGAACAACAAACTTTACCTACTAACTGATTAACCAGCAACTATTTAACTCTGATTTTTTCTAAACGATTTAAAGCCTCTTTTAACTTTTCCTCATTTACAGTTAAAGCTATTCTAATGTAGCCCTCACCTGAAGGACCAAATCCTACCCCTGGAGTTACCATTATCCCACATTCCTCAAGCAAATACTGGGTAAACTCAATAGAGGATTTTCCACCTGGAATTCTTATCCACAGATAAAAAGTTGCAAGAGGCATATTAACTTTCCATCCAAGTTTTCTTAGACCCTCAACAAAAAGATCTCTTCGTTTTCGATAGATATTTTTTATTTTTTCTGTTAACTTTTCTCCTAATTTCAAAGCCTCAATCCCTGCTTCCTGAACAGCTTGAAATACCCCGGAGTCCACATTAGTCTTCACCTGTCTCAAAATATTGATGAGCTCCCTATTTCCAACAACAAACCCTATCCTCCAACCAGTCATATTAAAACTCTTGGATAAAGAGTGAAATTCCACTCCTATTTCTTTTGCTCCTTCCACCTGAAGCAGGCTTGGTGCCTTATATCCATCATAGGAAATTTCTGAGTAAGCAAGATCATGACATACAATAATATTAAATTTTTTAGCAAATCTTACCACCTTTTGAAAAAAATCATCTTTAACGATAGCTCCTGTTGGATTGTTTGGGTAATTAATCCACATAAGTTTTGCCCTTGAGGCAACTTCAGGATCTATTTCTTCTAAAGAGGGTAAAAACCCCCTATCTTCTTTAAGAGAAATGTAGTAAGGCCTGGCATTGGCAAATATTACTCCCGCCTGATATACCGGATAAGCAGGCTCTGGTATTAGAGCTATATCACCGGGATTTAAAAGCCCCAGGGATATATGAGCTATTCCTTCCTTGGAACCTATTAGAGTCAATATCTCTCCGTCGGGATCTAAAGATACATCAAATCTATTTAAATACCATTTTCTCACTTCCTCTCTAAATGATAAAAGCCCTTCATACGAAGGGTAACGGTGATTTACGGGATTTTTGGATGCCTCAATTAAACGGTAAATAACAGGTTCTGGAGTGGGTATATCAGGATCGCCGATGCTTAAGTCTATAATTTCCTTACCTTTTTCTTTTAACTTCCTTTTTGTCTCATCGAGTTGAGCAAAAAGATAAGGGGGAAGTTTAGTGAGACGTTCTGCTTTCTTGAAGGCTCCATCCTGGACTTTCATTTTTTTATTCCCAGTACATCCTGCAGATCGTAAAGACCTTTATCTTTCTTTATTAAAAACCTTGCCCCTATTAAAGCACCTCGAGCAAAAATTACACGTGACTCGGCTCTGTGTGTTATCTCCAATCTTTCTCCTTCACCTGCAAAGATCACGGTATGATCCCCAACTATAGTTCCTCCCCTGATCGAGTGAATACCAATTTCATCTTTCCTCCTTCCCCTGGTTATTCCCTTCCTTCCGTATAAGGCAACTTGAGAGAGGTCTTTACCTTCTACCTCAGCTAATATTTCAGCTATCTTGCGAGCTGTTCCACTGGGAGAGTCCTGTTTCAAACGGTGATGAGCCTCTACTATTTCTTTATCGAAGTCACCAAGCACCGTAGCTACTTCTCTCACCAGTACAAATAAAAGATTTATACCTAAACTCATATTTGGAGAAAGAAGGACGGGGATCTTTTGTGAGCTATTTCTTATCTCATCTAACTCTAATTTTTTAAATCCCGTAGTTCCAATAACCATAGGTATATGATTCTCCCTTGCAATACGCAAATGCTCAAGTGTCGCTGGGGGATTGGTAAATTCTACTATAACAGCATCTCTCTGAAGTACATTTTTAAGACTGGAGGTAACTCTTATTCCTTTAAATATCTCCTGCCCAATTTCAGGATGTGTAGGTGATTCAATAGCACCAACAAGTTCATAATCTTCTTCTTTTTGAATTAAGGAGATTACCTCCCGCCCCATTCTTCCCCGGGCACCACAAACAATTACTTTTATTGTCTGCATAGATTATACACAACTCTTCTGGGAAGGTCTTTACTCTCTGGAAGGAAATGGTGGAGGTGGAGGGAATCGAACCCTCGTCCAGAGATGGAAAAATCAGAACATCTACACACTTAGCCTGTCTTTTAAATTTCATCTACTTTCTCTCCGACAGGCAGGATAGAAAGCAGATTAGCAGAGTAGTTTTTCGCCTTACTCTCCTCTGCAAAGAATAAGGCTATCCCTGCTTTCTGACACTCGATCCACCCCGCAGGGCAAAGGCAGTCGAGCGTTAACTGCTTTTAAGCAGCTAAAGCCAAACTTTCGTCGGCGCTTATTTTTTTCCGGACAGTTTTACAAGGTATCCGGACCTTGGTGTGCAATTCTGATTTTCTCATCCCTGTCGAATCCTTATCACCCCCATTTTATTTAGCTGAACCTTTCCCTCTCCTTGATCTCTCTTTTCATCTCTCTTTCCATATCTTTCCTTTTCAACTTTTCTCTCTTATCGTATTTTCTCTTCCCCTTTACAAGCACCACTTCCACTTTTGCCCTGTTCTTTTTAAAGTATATCCGTAATGGCAATAATGTCAAGCCCCTCTGAGATAAAATCCCTGCCAATCTTGTTATCTGCTTTTTATGTAAAAGTAGCTTTCTATCTCTTTTAGGATCGTGGTTTTCGGTAGATGAGGAATAAGGAGCTATATGGAGGTTACAAAGCCACACCTCTCCATTTTTTATCCTGACAAAACTATCGGTAAAACTTACTCTTCCCTCACGGATGGATTTTACTTCAGAACCCTTAAGTACAATACCTGCCTCATAACTCTCAAGTATCTCATATTCATGTTTTACCCTCTTGTTAACAATCAAACTCATCCTCTTTGAGGAAAAAATTTGTTGATAAACCCAATAAGCACACCTAAAGTCAAAAAAGCCCCGGGAGGAAGAATCATAATCACCCATGGATGAAAGTAACTTCCCAAAATCTGATGGCCAAACACCGACCCGGAGCCTAACAGTTCCCTAATACTGCCCAGTATAACGAGAGCTAAAGTAAATCCAGCTCCCATTCCAAGAGTATCAGCAATTGACGGAAGGACTGGATTTTTTGAAGTAAAGGCCTCCTGTCTTCCAAGAATTATACAGTTAACCACAATTAGTGGAACATAAGGCCCGAGAGCTTTACTTATCCCGGGAAATTTTGCTTTAAAGAAAAGGTCAATTACCGTTACAAAACTTGCAATAATTATAGTAAAAGTTGCAATCCTCACCTCTGAAGGAATAAATTTTCTAAATGCCGAAATAACAATTCCAGAACAAACGAGGACAAAAATAACGGCAAATCCCATAGAAAGACCATTTATTGCGGAATTGGTTACTGCAAGAGTGGGGCACATACCAAGTAGCTGGAAAAATACAGGGTTTTGTTTCCATAACCCCTTCACAAACTCTACATAGAGGCGATACGATCTCATCTCATAACTCCTTCTTAATCCAATTTCTTAACTTTTCTTTAATTTATACCGAATATATAAAAAGTCAACTGATTTTTATCCTGCTGGTGTGTTTGGGTTATTGGGTCCATTGAGTCGTTGGGTCTGTTGGGTCTATTGGGTCTGTTGCGTCATTGCGTCCTTGAGTCAGTTGTTTAAAGTAACGTTGAACGTAGAACCTTGAACGACATCTATGCATCAACTGAAAAACTGACCAACCAAACAGCCGGCAAACCAATTAACGCTATTATGAAAAACACACCCGGCGGGCAGCAAAGAACTACAGGATTTTTCCCGAAACTGGAATGATTTGACTTTAACTAAAAACTCCTATAAAATCAAGAATGAGATTGTTACAAAAATGGATTAATCCATGTCAGTAGAGGAAGTGAAATGAGGAATGCTATTGGCGTATTCTTTAAAAAAACAGGATATTACCTTGTTTTTCTTATTTTACCTGTAGTATGGTTTTTAATTTTTGGACTAAAAACACCCACCCAGTGGGAAATATCTCCTATAAGTACTATAAGTATTAGAGGGGTTTATTTTTGCACCTGTCTTGTTGTTTATTTTATTATTAAAAAATTAAAAAAAGTAAAATACATTAAAATAGGAATTGAGCTTTTAACCATAAGCCTTTTTATTAAC
>JAGGTG010000230.1 GCA_021163905.1 Candidatus Aerophobota bacterium | reverse complement strand
TTGTATCAATTTTAATCAATCCACTGATCAATAATAATACATATTTTGTAAATGCCAAGTTATCACTTATTTTACAAATTGCGGCTCTGTTTACTCTCCTTAAAAAGATAAAGAACAAAATTAGTTTTTAATCATCGTCCTTACAATCTCTGGAAATTGCTGGAAGGCTCTGCTAACCTTATCAGGGTGAGAAGTTCCCCCCTGGGCAAAATCCCATCTTCCACCACCACTTCCACCGGTTATGGAGGATATTTTTTTTATCAGTTCATTAGCTGGTAGGTCTTTTCGTGATGAGGCAACAACTAAAAAAGCTTTTCTGTTAGCCAAAGAAGAAAGCACAACCACAGCTTCTTTTAGTGAATCTCTTATATTTTCAGCAGCCTTACGTAAAAGCTCGGGAGAAATATCTTCCATCTCTCCTGTACAAACATTGATAGTACCAACTTTCACAGCCTGAGAAATTACCCTTTGAATTTTACTTTCTACTAACTTTTCCTGAAGGCCCTTTAATTTATTCTGTAACTTGATTATCTGTTGTTCTTTATCCTGGAGTCTTTCAAAGATTTTTTCCTCTGGTACCTCAAGCAGTTGTGTTAATTTTTTTAGTTTATCAGCTTTCCCCATTACCCACAAAAGTGCCTTTTCCCCACAAAACGCCTCAATTCTGCGTACCCCAGATGCAATACTTCCTTCAGACAAAATTTGAAAAAGACCCATTTGACCTGTTCTTAGAAGATGGGTCCCCCCACATACCTCCTTGCTGAAATCTCCTATCTGTACCACTCTTACCTTCTCCCCGTACTTTTCCTCAAATAAAGCAATTGCTCCCTTTTTTCTTGCCTCTTCAAGACTTGTCTTTTCTGTTTTAACCGGAATATCTTCTCTTATCTTCTCGTTAATCAAAAAAATAACTTCTTTTAATTTCTCATCATCTATTGGGGAGGAAAAGGTGAAATCAAACCTTAATCTGTCCTCCTCTACCAGAGAACCACTTTGCTTAACCTCATCCCCCAGGATATTCCTCAAAGCAGCATGCAAGAGGTGGGTAGCAGTATGGGAACGCGAAATTGCCCGCCTTCTTTTCTCATCAACGCGGGCCTTTACTCTTTCTCCTTCTTTAAGTTTTCCCTTTAATAATTTCACTCTGTGAAAAATTAAATTTCCCCTCCTGTAGGTATCAACAACCTTTCCAATTCCTGATAGACTTGATATATCCCCTCTATCTCCAATCTGGCCTCCTCCCTCAGGATAGAAAGGTGTCTCAGATAAAATAATCTCTCCCTCCTCTTCCTCTTCTATCTGTTTAACCAGCATCTTATCTTTAATTATACAGAGCAGAATAGCTTCAGTGCATAGTTTTTCATAACCTACAAAAGCCCCCCCTTTTTCCACACACTTATCCTCCACCTTTTTTAAAAAGGAAGGATCGTAATACGAAGTTGATTTTAAAATCAAAGTTTCCCTTGCTTTTTTTCTCTGTTTTTCCATTAACTGCTGGAAACCATCCTCATCGACACTTAATCCTGAATCAAGGGCTATTTCTCGAGTTAGATCTATGGGAAATCCAAAAGTATCATACATCTTAAAAGCTTTTTGTCCGGGCAAAATTCTCTCACCCTTGTTTTTTAAATCTCCTATCATCTGCTCAAGTATGGATAATCCTCTGGATAAGGTCCTCTGGAAATTTTCCTCCTCAAGTTTAATTATACTTTTTATCCGCTCTTTTTTATCTTTTATCTTAGGATAAGCTCTACCCATTATTTGAATCACCACATCTACTCCTCGATAAAGAAAAGGCTCATTTATTCCCAGTCTTTTTCCATAGCGGAAAGCGCGACGCAGGACTCTCCTTACCACATACCCTCTTCCTGTGTTTGATGGAAGTATCCCCTCCTCCAGTAAAAATACAAGACCTCTTAGATGATCACTTATAACCCTTAAGGCCTTTTCTTCACACTCAGGTACAGAGGAAATCTCCTTTACCCAGTTATATATGGGCAGGAAAAGGTCAGTATGGTAGTCATCATTGACTTTTTGCAGAATTGTAGCCATTCTCTCCAGCCCCATACCTGTATCTACGTTTTTGGAAGGCAGAGGATTTAATTTTCCAGAGGAATCTCTTGTGTACTGCATAAAAACAAGATTCCACATCTCCACCCATCTTGAACACTTGTTACAACCAGGCTCACATCCACCTTCACATCCAAGATCCTCTCCTCTGTCGAAAAAAATCTCGGTATCAGGTCCACATGGTCCAACATCTGCTGCTGACCAAAAATTGTCTTCCTCACCCTTTTTAACTATTTTTGAGGGAGGAATGCCCAGTTTTTTCCATATTGAAGCTGTTTCCTCATCCTCTTTAAAAACGGTAACCCATAATTTATTGTAATTTATATCAAGCTCCTTTGTAATAAATTGTAAAGCCCATTCGCAGGCTTCATTTTTAAAATAATCACCAAAAGAGAAATTTCCCAGCATTTCAAAAAAGGTATGGTGATAAGAAGTCTGTCCAACTCTATCAAGATCGTTGGTGCGAAAACATAGCTGACACGAAGTAATACGGGAAGAAGGTGGAGATTTAATACCCAGGAAAAAGGCCTTAAAAGGAACCATTCCAGCTATGGTAAAAAGAAGTTCCGGGTCTTCCACTGCCAGAGGGGCAGAGGGACTTTCAAGGTGTCCTCTATCTTTAAAAAAATCTAAAAATTTGCGTCTTATCTCATCAGCCTGCATTGATAAACCTCCTGTTACATTGTAGATAAAGGATCTACATCTATTCCTATTTTTATTGAACTTCTCCTGGCAAGAGGGTTTATCTCTCTGATAAACTCCTGCATATTTTTACCCTTTGTATCTCGTAGAATAATATGATACCTGTAACTTCCCTTTATTTTGCTTAGGGGACAGGGAGATGGACCGAGGAAATTAAAACCTTCTTTTTTAATTTTGTTCAATATTTCTTCACTTTTATCTTTAACCTGATCCTTTCTCTTGCCCTCAATTAATATACGCACCCATCTTTGATAAGGTGGGTATCCGAGCTGTTTTCTTATCTTAAGCTCCCTGGAATAAAAATCTTCATTGCTTTTAGCATTTAAAACATAATGAGTGGGATTATAGGTTTGAACTATAACTGAATTTTTTCCTCTTGACCCCTTACGAATCCTGGTTAAAAGTTGAAATGTCCGCTCAGATGCTCTAAAATCTGGAAGATTTAAAAGAACATCGACAAGCATAACTCCCACCACACCAACCAGGGAAAGAATATCCTCTTTTATTAAAAGCTGGGTTCCTACCAGAATGTCAACCTCTCTTTTTTTAATATAATCAGGGATAAGATAAGTAGAAGATTTAAAAATGTCAAGATCGAATCTTTTAACCCTTGCTCCAGGAAACCTTTTTTTAACTTCATTTTCCACCCTCTGTGTTCCCCAACCTATTTTTTTAAGATTCCTTCCCCCGCAAAAAGGACAAACAGAAGGTGCAACTGTCCTAAACCCACAGTAGTGACATATCATTTCCCTTTTAAGATGAAAACTGAGTCCTATATTACAATTTGGACATCTTATAACCTCTCCACAATCACTGCACAAAAGAAAACTGGCGTATCCCCGACGGGAAACAAAAAGCATAACGGAAAGTTTTTTCTCAAGGGCATCTTTTATTTTATCCTGAAGCAACCTGGAAAAAATGCGATCCTTTTTCTTTTCTTTTTTCAAATCAACAACTTCAAAAAAAGATCCCTTTCTCCGTCTGGAAAAGTTAAAAGATTTATAGACTTTCTTTTTTGCCTGATACCAGGATTCCAGAGAAGGAGCATCGCTTATTAAAAATACGGAGAATTTTTCCATTTTACCCCTTTTTATAGCTATCTGTCGGACATTATACTTGGGAGTTTCTTTTTGTTTGTAATCAGTACTTTCCTCCTGATCAACTACAATTAATCCGAGTTTTGGGAAAGGTGCAAATATGACAGATCTTGTCCCGATAGCAACATTAACTTCCGCTTTTTTCATCATTAACCATCTTTTATACCTTTCCTTAATAGATAATTTGCTGTGGAAGCTTATAGTTCTTTTCTCTATTTTTTTAATTTTTTCCTCAAATCCTGTTATTAGATTTATCTCTGGAACTAAAATTATAGCTTGTTTTTCAAGTTTGCGGTTGTCAGCAATGAAGGAGGAGACCAGTTCAAATTTTTTATCTCCGGGTTGAACAAGATAAATATTTTCTTTATCTTCATCTTTGCCATCAGATAACCCAATCTCAGGGGGTAAATCCTCCAGATAAGGGTAGGGAAACGGAAATAAGGAATGAAGTGCTTGCCCTAATGAACAGCAGTAATACTCACTCATCCATTTTGCAAGGGAAAATAAATTATTATCAAGAGGGGGGAATTTATCAAAAACCCGAATAATTTCCTTTAATCTTCCTCTTGGTTTTTTCTCGGATTTCTCTACTATAAAACCCACCATTTCCCTTTTCCCAAAGGGAGCAAGTACCCTTTGTCCTATTTTTACCTCATTTTTGAACTCAGGGGGCACTCTGTACCAAAAGGGCTTTTCTATAGGGAGATTAAAAATAACCGCTATATATTTGTTATTCATACTTGTAAATTTAGTCTTTAAGCCCGGCCATAAAATTTATAGAACTTATAAAACCAAAAAGGAATGTTATTTATTGTTCTAAATCTACTTTAATGTGAAGCTCCTTTAATTGCTGTTCTTTAACTCTTGAGGGAGCTTGAGTTAAAAGACAAACAGCTTTTTGGGTTTTGGGAAAGGGAATAACTTCCCTGATAGACTTCTCACCGGCAAGAAGCATAACCAGTCTATCAAGTCCCAGTGCTATTCCACCATGGGGAGGAGCCCCCATAGAAAGAGCATCCAGAAGAAAACCAAACTTATCGATACTTTCCAGCCTATCTATACCAAGAATTTTTAAAATCTTCTCCTGCAGATTCCTTTTATGTATTCTTATACTTCCCCCACCTATTTCCTCTCCATTGAGAACAATGTCATAGGCTCTTGATTTAACCTTTTCCGGATCGGTATCAAGAAGAGGTATATCTTCCTCACGAGGGCTGGTAAAAGGGTGATGAACTGGTGAAAGGTTTCCCTCTTTGTCTCTTTCAAAAAGAGGAAAATCCACTATCCATAAAAAATTATATTTATCATCGGGGATAAGGTTAAATTTCCTGGCAAGATATAATCTTAAATTCCCAAGAGCCCTGCAGGCAATCTCCTTTTTATCGGCAACCATAAATACAATATCCCCCTTTTTAGCTCCAAAAGTCTGCATTACCTTATCCATAACCTGAGGGGAGTAAAATCTGGCAAGGGGTGATTTTATTTTCTCCCCGAAAATTATCCAGCTTAACCCACTGACTCCTTCTTGATTGATAATCCAGAGGTTTAAATCATCAAGTTCTTTACGAGAAAAGTGAAAACCCTCAGGAAAGCATATTCCCCTTATCTCTCCTCCTTCGTCAATTACCCGGTGGAAAATTTTAAATTTCCCCTCTTTCCCAAGAAAGGAAAGATCCTTAATCTCTATTTTAAAACGGGTATCTGGTTTATCCGATCCGTATCGCTCAATTGCCTCCTGATAACTTAAACGGGGAAATGGGGTATTAATAGATATCCCCTTAGTGCATTTAAAGATATACCGTAACATTCCCTCTACCAGTTCAAATATATCTTCTTCCTCAATAAACGAAAGTTCTATATCTATCTGGGTATGCTCTGGTTGTCGATCAGCTCTTAAATCCTCATCTCTAAAACATTTAACAATTTGAAAGTATCTATCAAATCCAGCAACCATAATCATCTGTTTAAAAAGCTGAGGAGATTGAGGAAGAGCATAAAATGTGCCTGGATTTACCCGGGAGGGAACAAGATAATCCCGTGCCCCCTCGGGGGTACTTTTTGTTAAAAAAGGAGTTTCAACTTCTATAAATCCTCTTTTGTCAAGAAACTCCCGAGTTGCTTTTGTAACCTGGTATCTAAGATATATATTTTTCTGCATCACAGGACGCCTAAGATCAAGATACCTGTATTTAAGACGGACCTCTTCATTGACATCTATTTCATCCTCAATACTGAAGGGTAGAGTTTTGGATACATTCAATACTTCGACTTCTTCCGCCTGAATCTCAATTTCTCCAGTAGTAATTTTAGGATTTACTGACTCCGCAGGTCTAAGTACAACTTTCCCCTTTACAGCGACCACCCATCCCTCCCTCAAAGAATGTCCCGTGGAGTGAACTTCTTCATTTATTTCGGGATTAAAAACAACCTGTACTACTCCTGATCTATCTGCAAGATCAACAAATACAACTCCACCATGATCTCTTCTTCTTTTAACCCAACCAGCAACAGCTACCTTGCTCTTAACATTCTCCCTGCTCAACTGTCCACAGAAATGATCTCTTTTTATCTTCATTTTTAACTGACACCTTTTAAATTCTTTATAAATTCCTCAATACTATTGGTACTTACCTCGTATTGCTTCCCTGATCTCATATTTCTGAATAAAAATTTTTTTTTCTGAATTTCCTCCTCTCCAATTATAATTACCCAGGAAAAGTTTTTTTTATTGGCCTGTCTTAATTGAGAGGAAAGACTACTCTCCTTAAAACTCACGCTTGCACCTGCACCTGTGCTGCGGATTAAACTGGCAACTTGCATACCTTTTTCCATATACCTTTGATCAAGCATAGCTATAAAAAAGGTAAGTTGAGAGGGGGTCTTTAAACTTACCCCTTCTTTCTTTAAACCCATAACTAAGCGCTCAAGACCAATAGCAAAGCCCATAGCAGGAGTTGAAGGACCACCTATTTGACTGACGAGATCATCGTATCTTCCTCCAGCACAGACAGTGGATTGAGCTCCAAGATGGGGAGAGATAATCTCAAAGATAGTTCTGGTATAATAATCAAGACCCCTGACAAGATATGGATTTATCGTATATTTGATCTTTAAATTCTCCAGCCCTTTTTTTACATAGTTAAAATGTTCCTCGCAGGAGGAACAAAGATAATCTTTTATCTGTGGAGCCTTCTCTATAAAAGACCTACAGGTAGGATTTTTACAATCGAGAACCCTTAAAACATTATAATGATAACGTCTTTTGCAAACATCACAGAGAGAATCAAGATAATCTTTCAAATAATCCTTAAGAACCTCAACATATCTACCCCTGCAATCCTTACATCCAATACTATTAATTTGAACTTCCATATCGGTTAGCCCTATTCTGGAGAGAAATCTGTAGGCCATCTCAATTATTTCCACATCAAGCCAGGGACTTTTCTCTCCAAAACATTCCACTCCTATTTGATAGAATTCCCTCAAACGCCCCATTTGAGGTTTTTCGTATCTAAACATAGGTCCCATATAGTAAACTTTCCATTCCTTTTTGCTGCCGTACAGTTTATGTTCCACATAAGCCCTTGCAACTCCAGCGGTTCCCTCTGGCCTGAGAGAAATACTCCTCCCCCCTCTATCCTTGAATGTATACATCTGTTTTCCAACATCGGTTTCCTCACCCACACTGCGAAGAAATAGTTCTGTTCGCTCAAAGGTGGGTATTCTTATCTCCTCATATCCGTAAAGAGAAAAAAAATCTCTTGCCTCTTTTTCAATTTGAGCATAGTAAAAAGATTTTGGATGTAGAAGATCCTCTACTCCTCTTGGTGCATTTATCATGATTAGCCCCTCTGATATAATGCAACTGCTCTTAAATGTTCTTTATAGGTACGGCTGAACTTATGAGTTCCATCTCCCTTTGCCACAAAATAAAGATAATCAACGTTTGCTGGATAAAGAACCGCCCTGATGCTTTTAACCCCTGGAGAACAGATGGGACCTGGAGGAAGGCCATAGTAAAGGTAGGTATTATAAGGAGAAGGATAATCAAGTGTACTTTTTTTTAACCTCTTACGAAAACTTCCAAGGGCATACTTAACTGTTGGATCAGCTCTTAATCTCATTCCCTTTCTCAATCGATTAAAAAAAACCGCTGCTATAATTGGTTTCTCGGAATTTATTCGAGCTTCCTTTTCTACAATTGAGGCGAGGGTAACAACCTCACGTAAGGATAAATTGTTTTTTTTATCTTTTTTATATTTATAGTAAATGGGCAATACCACTTTTTCAAATCGTGTTAAGAATCTTTCAATTACTTTGTCAACATTATCTTCCCGGGGAAAATAATAAGTGTCAGGAAAAAGATATCCTTCCAGACTTTTTGTGGAATAAAGCCAGGGGAATTGAGTATAAAAGCGCCCGGGATGATCCACTGCTTTTAGAAAATCTTCTCGATCCACTATTTTTTTCTCTGAGAGAATCTGCGCCACCCTCCATTTAGGTAACCCCTCCGGGATGGTTACTCTATAAAGTTTTACCTTTCCATTTTTTAGTTTATCAAGAACAGAAAGCAAACTTGGAGACTCAAACTCGTAAATCCCCGCCTTAAGATCAGTTTCCCACCTTAAAAGTTTTACAACAAGACAGAAAAAATACGGGTTCGGTATAACTTTATTTTTCCAGAGAATTTGAGAGATCTTCTCTGAGTCTGCTCTTTTTGGTATTTCCACCACTATTTTTTTCTGAGAAAATGTGGGGAGGAAAAAATAAGAAGTTACAAGAATTATCAGGAAAATTACCACTATTTTGCCGATTTTGCTGAAGAATTCACTCCACATTACCCTCTTACCTACATAATCTCCTATATATCTTCCTCCAGTTGTTTATTTTTCTCTCTTCTTAAAGAATCCAGGTAGTCCTGAAGTAAAATAGTGGCTGCTACCTTGTCCTTGATTTTCCTTCTCTTACGCAGATTAACTCCTCCTTCTCGTAGAAACCTCTCTGCTGCCAGACTTGTAAATCTTTCATCGGCAAAAACTATGGGGATATTTACCTCTTCCTTTAATAACCTTGCAAACTCTCTTGTCTTTTTTGCCTGCTCACCTTCCCTTCCCTTTAAATCAAAAGGTATACCAATTACTATTTTACCTACCCTGTGACTGGAGATCATCTTTTTTATATAAGCTACTTTTTCCTTGGGTGAGGAAGAAGAAAACCTGAGAGAGTGAACCCCCTGGGCTATTGTATGGGAAGAATCAGATATAGCTATACCCAGTGTTCTATCGCCAACATCTAAACACAGTACTTTTGTAGTGTTAGTTTCCACTCTGCTACCTGAGATATAAAATCCGATTGCAATTTTCGCAATATACAATCTGGTGATGTTTTATCTGACCTATTAAGGAAGGAGAAATTTTTACCTGGCAACCTCCGCAAACTCCATTTTCAACCATCACTACTGCTAATCCATTTTTTGTTTTTCTGAGCTGTTCGTACTGGTTATAGTAGACCTTACTGATTTTCTTGGCTACCTGCTCTCTTTTTTTAACAAGGTCCTCTCTTGTTTTTTTTAAACTAATAAGCTCGCTATTTAATTTATCTTTTTCTCTGGATAATCTTTCCTTCTCCTGTTCCGATTTTTTCTCAAGAGAAGGAAGCAAGTCACTTAACTGTTCCTCTTTTTCCATTAATTCAAGAAAATCATCCTCTTCTTTATCTTTTTCTTTTTCTAAACTTGCCATTTTTTGATAAATGGTATCAAATTCATGTTGGGATTTAACCTTGTATTTCTCCTCTTCATGCTTTTGCAAGAGATCCTCAAGTTCCTTAATTCTGAGCTCCTTTTCCATCCTTTCTTTTTTTGTGTTTTTTAACTCCTCTTTTTTACTTAGAAGGCTTTGTTCAGTAGATTTTATCTCGCTGTCTATATTTTTAATCTCAGATAAAAACTGCTCCTCTTTTTTATTATTTTCATCTAACTGGGAATCTATATTTTGTAGTTGTACCAGTAAATCTATTTCATTTTCGCCCAATTGAACACCTGATATCTTAATATCTCAACTACCCTCTGGTGCGGGGTGCTGGACTCGAACCAACGACCTCTTGCTTGTAAGGCAAGCGCTCTCCCACTGAGCTAACCCCGCTAAATGCCCCCAGGGGGAGTCGAACCCCCATCGCCGGGATGAAAACCCGGTGTCCTATCCGTTAGACTATGGGGACCTGGTGAGCCGTGCAGGAGTCGAACCTGCGACCCTCGGCTTAAAAGGCCGATGCTCTACCTACTGAGCTAACGGCTCATCATTTCAAAATTAAAATTTACAAATTCCCCTGTTTTTGTTTTTTATAATATATATAATTCTTTTGTCAAAGTCAATATCCCACTTCTGAAGTTGGGACACTTTTCCTCTACAGAGCCCACATAGTTATCAAAAAGTGTCCCCGATATCAGCCCATTTTAAATTATTTAAAATCCTTAAATAAACTTATCTATTCAGGAGAAAAAGGATGGACATGAATGCTATCGTTATACAGAGGAAGCTTAGCTTATATTTAGGATATATTTGATTGCCCCGCGGGCAAAATTTCTCACCCCTTTAATCCAGTACCGGCTAATCCAGCAACAAACCTTCTGTGCAGCAGTGTAAATAACGTTATTATAGGCAGAGCACCCAGTATAGCACCGGCCATTATTTTCCCCCACTCCGAACTCCACTGACCTTGAAACATGACAACGGCAACTGTCACAGGCTGTAACTCCATCTATCAGGCATAAAACACCTCCTTATCTTAATTAAAATTTAGCCTTGCATCTTATCTACGTAAAATACCACCACCTCCTTCTTATTTTTTATCCTTATAACTT
>JAGGTG010000125.1 GCA_021163905.1 Candidatus Aerophobota bacterium | reverse complement strand
TTTGATGAGCTGAACTTGAAGATGGGAAGGGAAGTGTATATCACGTTTAAAGCGTCTGCGGTGCATCTATTCTAAATCCAATTCATTTCCGGCTTTAACTCGGGAATTTAGGAGATGGAGGACTTCACATTAGCGGTCTGCACCGATTTTAATCTACGAGAAATTTACTTCGTTTGGACTTCGGGCATCAAGACCGATCTCGGTTCTGCTGATCTCGATCTGTCTGGTTATTTTTATAGTGCTGAGGATGCTACAAAAAGGGAGGAAATGATTTTTGACCATTTGAGTGTCTTGCTTGTTTGTTATTTCTCCTCTATCTCATGCCACGGCATCAATTTCTTCCCTATGAAAGATACGAGAGCATATAAAACAATTCCCAGCACAGTAAGCTGAAGAATCGCAACGAACACCTGAGTAGTATCCATCAATCCTGCGGCATAAATAGTTAAATAACCAAGACCTGCGTTTGCACCTACAAATTCCCCCACTACTGCACCGATTACAGCGAGTGTAATCCCCGTTTTAAAGCCAGCGAATAGCATGGGAAGAGAACTTGGCATCTCAATCTTCTTAAAAATGTCAAACTTGCTCGCACCTGTGGACTTCATTAGTTCAAGCAAATTCCTATCCACTGACCGCATACCAGTAATCATATTTACAAATATGGGGAAGAATACGATTAGAGCAACGAGGAAGAATTTTGATGAGAGACCAAAGCCGAGCCAGATAACGATGAGAGGGGCTAAAGCAATTTTAGGTGCAGTCTGCGCTGCAACTATATAAGGCGAAAGGATTCGCTCCAATTTCCTCGATTTTGCCAGTGGGTAGCCTAAAAGCATACCAATTGCCGCACCTGCTAGGAATCCCGTGATAGTCTCACACAGCGTCACGTATGTGTGTTTAAGTAGCAGTCCATTCATAAGTAAAGAGATGTATTCAAAAAAGACATCCTCCGGTGGGGGCAATAAAAAGGAGGGGATATGGAAAAGAGAAGTTAAGCCTTTCCAAATTCCTATCGTCAGCAACAACACCACTATATACATCGCATATAAAGTGAGGGTGCTGATTTTTGGAGCAGGAACAAAATCTTCCAGCCTTTTCGGTGGTTTCACTTCTTCACTTTTGGCAGCTTTAGCGTTAATGTGGATTCTTCCATTGGTATAGGCGCCCAGTGCTTTTCGCACTTTTTGCACATACTTACTGAACTCTTCCGTTTCTATTATACTCATATCCCTTTCTCTTTTGAGCTTTATGTCTAAGACCTCTTTTACTGTTCCTGGTCTCTCGGATAATATTACAATCCTGTCTGAGAGGAGAACAGCTTCTGGTATGCTGTGAGTGACGAAAATAACGGTTTTCCCGGTCTCTTTCCATATTCTCAAAAGTTCAAAGTTCATTCTTCCTCTTGTTATCTCGTCTAAAGCACCAAAAGGTTCATCCATTAGAAGAACAAGAGGGTCTTGCGCAAGCGCTCTCGCAATGGCAACTCTTTGCTTCATACCTCCGGAAAGCTCATTGGGATAAGAGTTCTCAAAACCCGTCAAATCAACCATCGCAAGTAAATCTTTTACTTTTTCCTCTTCTTCTGCACCCAAATCTTTCTTAGCGACTTCCAGCGGTAATAATATATTTCCAAAAACTTTCCTCCACGGGAGGAGGGTTGGGTCCTGGAAAACGAACCCGGAATTCTTGTGCAATTCCGTAACCGTTCCTTTTTTAAAAATAACCTCTCCTTCTGTTTGTTTCAACAATCCCCCAATAATTCTGAGCAAAGTTGTCTTTCCACAGCCACTTGGTCCGATGATGGATAAGAATTCCCCCTCTTTCACATTAAAAGAGACATTCTGTAATGCTCTAACAGGATTTTTTTCAGCCTCAAAAGTCATTCCGAGATTCTTGACTTCTATCAGTTCATTCCCAGTCATTTCTATAAATGATATTAAAATGAGAGATGATAAGCATATCTCCACGTTAATGAAGAAAATATGGAAATCTCATGTGATTGAAGATGAAAATTACAAAATCTCATAATACGCTTTATCAATACTTTTCATCTCTATTCTCCTACCCATATCCTTCATTAGCCGGTTTATGATTCGTGCTTTATTTCTGCTTTCATCGTAGTCCCATGCATTTGCTTTAATTTCAACAAAGAAAGCTCCTCTTTTCAGTGGCTCCTCTATACGATCTAAGTTTACAGTCACTTCTTTCAGTTTTATTCTTCTCCTCCTCTTCACAATCTTTTTGTCTATTTTAGCATTCAAGAACTCAAGGAAGAAAATGATCGAGGGGTGGTCCACTTTTGTTTCTTCTCTTTCCCTGTTCATGATCCAGACATTCTCGTATCGTGACTTATTTATTAGTCTTGTCCATGTGAGGATATGTGAAGGTGTTTTTTTTAAGGATTGTTTTAGCGGGATTTCTTCTCTATATCGAAGATATGTGGATGTATTGGGTTGATATCTCATTGGAGTGATGTAATAATCAGACTGTATTACTTCTTCCTCTGATATAATTTCATCGCTTATTTTGTTATATACGTGAGAAATATCGGGAGATTGCACCCAGAACTTCGTTTGTATTTCAAAGCTTGGTGTATAGGGCATCTCGCTGAGTTCTTTTATTGTAGATAATATGGAACGCCCATCGGGAGTAATTGAATACTTTCCTTCCCCTTTTTTCACTAATCCCGCATCAATGAGTGCATCTAAAACGTTTTTCATACTACTCTGGCTAATGTCTGTGCTTCTATACAGTTCATTCCAGGTATATTCTCTGGCATTTAGCAGCTTTAATATCGGTATGGAATGCTTCTTTTGGAGTGCTTCTATTTGATTGATAGAAGTGTCCAACTTTGATAAGCCTTTATAGAAGTCAATACCCTTTTGAGAGAGAATGAATTTATTTTCACCCTCTGTTTTAACGAAGATGATTTCCAAATGAACGAGTTTGGTGATGAGCCTGTAAAGTTGGTTGTAATTGAAATTGAGGATTTCGCAGATTTCCTTTGTAGAAAGCCCTTCTCTTCTCGTGTAGAGTAAATGCAAAAGTTTATCGAACATCGTTGGGAAATTTGCCTTTGCGTCCAGTATCTCGATTACTTTCTCTTCGCCTACCCTTTTCAGGTCTATCATCGGGTTCATATAATTTTATATAGATTTGGATTTTATAAAGTATATTCAGATAAGTATGATAGAAGTAGAGGTAAAGGTGAGGATAAATGATATAGGAGGTATGGAAAAGAGAATAAAAGAACAAGGAGCGGAATATAAAGGAACGCTAAAACAAGCGGATGAATATTTTGATTTTTCAGATATGCGGATTTTTAATAGTGGTGGTGCATTCAGGGTTAGGGATGCGGAGGGGTGTTATAGAGTAACATACAAAGGGTGTAAAAAGGATAAAGAGACAACAAGCAGGGAGGAGATAGAAATAGAGGTAGAATCGAGGGAGAAAGTGGTAAAAATATTAGAGAGGATAGGCTTCATAAGATTGTGCGAGATAAAGAAGAAGAGAAAGGTTTATCATTTGGCGGGCTTGAAGATATCACTGGATGAGGTGGAAGGGCTGGGCAGTTTCATGGAGATGGAAGGGCTGGCGAATAGTGAGGAGGAATATAGGGAGAAGAAGGAAGAAATATTTAAGCTGCTTGATAAATTGGGAGTTTCGTCGGGAGACGTTAGTCAAAGGTCATATATGGAGATGGCGCTTAATAGAAAGCTTTAAATAGAGGAGAGTGGTAAGGAAGAATAAGGGGAGGGAGATAGAGATGAAGAGGGGAAGTGCAGCATTGGTGGTGTTTTTGTTTTCAGTTGCTATTGCTATTTCAGTTTGTGTAGTTCCTGCGTTTGCAAAAATCAACTGCGAATCAATTGCAACTTTTGACTACGGTGGCACTTCTGCTTGTTATGGTGAGGAGATACGGGTGAAGACGACAATAAATCCGGGCGAAAGCGGAGTGAAGGACATGAGGATAGACATTTTAGAGGCTGATGCGCTGATAGATGATAATTCTTTTGATAAGACGATATCGCCGGCATGGGCAAGCGTGAACTTAACACAGGAAGGGCATACTTTCTTTTGCGATGAGTTAAAAAAGGGAGAGTCAATAACATTGATGTTCAACGCGTATCCGAAGACGATAAAAGAGAGTGAGATAAAAGTTGCGGATGTGAGGATAAGATATACGCAGTTGGGGCAGCGGCTTGAAGATTGGGGGGAGGTGAAAGCGAACCTCAAGAAATCATTTTGGTTCAGGTATGAGGATGCGAAAAAAAGAGCAAGTTCAGCGAATTGGATGTTTTATGTAGGAATAATACTTGCCATAATTGCTTGCGTCTCATTATTTATACAGTGGGTTGGGAGAAGAGGGAAAGAGGAGGAGAGTGAGGAGATGCGGAAAGATTTTTATGAGAAATTGAAAAATATATATAATAGACTTGAGTCGGTTGAGTATCCCTCTGAGAGGGAAAGTCTAAAGATGAGTGTTAAGAGTTACATGGAAGAATATAAACCAAAAGAAGGAGGTGAAGAGTGATGGGTGTTCCAACACTTGTGATAGGTGCTGGAATGGGAGGAATAAGAGTTGTGCAGACGATGGCGGATTTTGTGCGAGAGAAAGGAGAGGAAGCGGATTACGAGTTCATCGCGATAGATTCGAGCAAGAAAGACCTGGAAGAGCAGATAAAATCGGGTTACAATATCAGGAAGGTAGAATTAGGGGAGAAGAGCTTTGATATCGAAGGTATGATAGAAAAATGCCCTTATCTTCACGATAGAACGGAACCGAAAGGGCTTGGAGCACTGCGTGATAGAGTATACGGGCGATTCTTGTTGGATTTGAATATCTCAAAAGTGAAAGATGATATGCAGAGTGCGATGTCATATCTGGCAGGAAAATGGAAAGAAGAAGTGAAAGTGGGGAAGAGGGTGGTAATGATTTGGTTAATTCATACGCTTGGCGGAGGTACAGGGAGCGGAACTTTTCCTGATTTAATAGTGAATTTGCATAAATTAGCAAGGGATGTTCTTGAAGAGGGAAAAATAAAACCTATCATATTTTGTGTAGGCATCCTGCCCTCAGCGACAAATATAAACGACATCACGTATGGAAATTTTAACAAGAGGTATATTGCAAATTCATACGGAGCACTCAGTGAAATAGAGAAGTTAAGTGAAGCAGAGAGTTTGAAATTAAAGATGAAGAGTTTTTATTCAGGGATTCAAGGAGAAGAGGAGATAGAAAAAAGACCATTTGATAGATACTTCATGTTTGGTATAAATGAAGAAGAAGTGTGGAAATTGGAAGAAGAATTAAAGAGTATAGAGATGGTTGAGGAATATCTTACAAGCAGTAACAAAGTGATAGTGAATATGATGTATGCAGTGCCGAAATATAAGGGAGGTGTGGAAAATTTATGGTCAGGCGAAAAAAGCCCGTTTGTTACGTTTGGGGAGAGTGAGTTGATAGTTCCGATAGAAAAGGTGAAAGAAGTTGCGAAAGAGAATGATAGACTGGGGAAGATAGTGGATGAAGATATCAAAAATAAGTTGAAAGAGGAGTTAGACAATTTTTTAAAAACCGATGTTGAGCAATTGAACGAGAGGTCTTTAGAGGATGAATGCAAAGCGATACTCGGCACATACAAATTGAGAGGTCTAAGTCACTTTATAGGGAAATTACAAAACGAGTTTAACAAGAAGACGACAGAGGCACAAACGCTATTTGATATTACAATAGAGAAGGAATGGAATAGACTGAAGCAAAAGGAATGGGCTAAGGAGAAAATAGGGGAAGGAGAGACTGGAGGTTATGATAAGATTCTGGAGTTATTAAACGAAAGAAAAAGCGACAATGAAAAAGTCATCAAATCGCCTTGGCCTAAGCCTATACTGAAGAAAAGATTGCGGAGGGAAAACGAGGATATTGAGCGTACAATAAAGGATTTGAAGAATAAGAAGAATAGACTTGAAAAGTTGAAGAAGTTAAAATCTCACATTGATACGGAGCTATGCAAGACGCTAAGGGACGAGATAAAACAAGAAAAGGACGGAGTAGCTGGTGTTGTGGAGTATGTGAGGAAGCTCGAGATAAAAGTGAAGAGGATGTATGAGGATTTAGAGGAGATGGGAGGGGGAAGAGTAATAAAAATACCAGTCGAGAAGGAGAAAGTGGAGAAACTCACATTGATAGAAACGGATACCGATAAAATAAATGTAGCAAATATGGAATCGGCATCAGATTTTGTGGATGTAATGAAGATTGATCGTGAGAAAATGGAGAGGATTATAAGGAACCGTCTGGAACAGGCAGGTGATACAACACTGAGACTGGAAGTGAAGCCGGGAACGGTGTTAAAAGAAGAGCTTTTTATTTTAGGTCATACCATGAATGGACGTCTATTGGAAGATTACAAAAGCGCTTTTAGCGGCAAGAAGGAACCAATATTTACAGATACGTTTGATAAAGAGAAATATGTCTTCATAAAGTTTTATCTCGGCTTCAACATAGAGGATATAGGGGAGTATGAGCATCGGAGGAAGGAGTATGAAGAAGGGACTCTTCCCCGCACTACGGGTTTAGCTGAAGAGAGAATAGGAGAGATTTTCGCATATCCAGAGTGGTTCATGGACGATGAGAATGCGATGAAGATTTTTAAGAAAATAATCTGACGTTAAGGGTTCAAAGAGGGCTTTGAATGATGGATTGAGGAAGAGAAGGTGATTCAGGCGCCTGCGGGAGTAAAAGCAGATGCGTTCTTCACTGCGCCTTGTAAATGCCCTTATTTGATAATTTCAAGGTCAAGGAAATCAATCTGCTTAAAATCGCCATTAAAGGTAGCAAGTTTCCTTATTCCGTGATGTTTACAAGTAGCGGCTATCAAAGCATCGTTTGGTAGCAAGGTATAATTAAATGCTATTTCTACAAAATCGCTAATAATCTCCTCGTTTATGTCAACTAAGCCTATGATACCGCTTCTGATGTTTGTGGTCAAGAATTTTCTCATGTATTTTCTGACTTTTTGGTATTCTCTGGTGTTTTTCCTGAACTTTTCTTTGAGAATGAATTTGCCAGTCTTACCAAAAATTCTTTCAGTCTCCAAGTATAAAAGTTTGAAGAAAGTTTCTTCGATGACATTATAAGAGATAACAGCTTCGTTTTGGTTCACTACGAAATCCAAGAGCTTAAGTGCATCATCTACGCCGTAAAAGTGCCGGATGAACGCCGAGGTATCAATAAATATCTTCACTTTTGAACCTCTCCTCAAGTTCCCTTATTTTCTCCTCTGGCAGTTTTGCCATTACAAAATCTCTGAGATTCAGTTCACCGGAAAAATTCAAAAGTTTTAAATATACCCTTATACTTCATGTTTTTGGAGTAATAAATCACGCCATTCCCGGTGAGGGGCGAAGATGGACGTGGGAGAAGGTGTAAGGAGCGTCATACCGGTAGAGGAGACGATAATTGACCCGCTTTACGAGCCGCTGAAGTTGAATCGGTATGAGTTATGCGACCATCTTCAGCGGTTGAAGGATGTTTCGCATCTCCGGTATGGGTTATCGCCTTATCTGTTATTTGATGTGGAGGGGATGCGGGAGGTTGTGGAGACCATTGGATTTTTATTTAGAATAGAGAACAAAGGGAAGGAAGATTTAAAGAAGAAAATCAGAGAGGACACAGAAATTCCAGAAGAATTGGAGGTGGAGTTTAAAAGTAAAGGCTTCCTCCTCCCTGAGGGTAAGAAAAAGAAAGAGGGATTAATGGAGGGTTTATGGAAAATAGATGGGAAAAGCGGGCTTTGTATAATTGTAGAGGAGGATGATAGTTTAAAAGTGTGCTATTTTGAGAAAGATAAGAAGGAGGTCAATGATTTTTATGAAAATTATAAAAACTTCATTGAGAAGTTCAAGAAATATCTCCACCTTTTTGAAAGATATGTTAACTGGGATAGAAATCCCATAGAGGGAAAGGACGAGAATATTCGTTGGGATAGTAAAAACCCTTTTCTCTTATGCGAGGAAAAGGAGTATAAAAATAAGACAAGTCTGAATAATCGTAATGAGATTTATTGGGAGTTAAGGTTGAGAAAAGAGGAGATAATAGGAAATCAAGAGAGAAAAAAGGAAGAAATTTATAAAGAGGTCAAAAATAAGTATAGGAAAATTCTTGAACAATTTCTTTACACTTCCAATGGATTTAATGATGAGAATTACAAAAAAATCGCTCATCTCTTCCGCCTGGAGTATCCAGTTAAGGTGAAATGCCCTCTATGTGAAGAAGAAAAGGAAATCGATCCAGCAATTAAGCCATGGATGTTCATGTGCGAGGAGGGCAAGATATATTCGATGAAAGAGGCGTTATTGCGAACTTTTGAGTTCAGAAGGGCGAGGTGGTTGTATATGTCAGGGGCACTTCATACGGTGCATCGAGCATCCACGCACACGCGGTTATCCCATGAGATAGGTTCGATGATTGTCGCGGTGAATGCACTTTATGAGATAGATGTGTATCCGCATGATGACATGTCAATGTTACTTGGCGAATATCTATTGATGAGGGGAGAACTGCATGAGTTTCTCATGGCTAACTTCCTGCACGACCTTGGACATGCCCCGTTATCACATGTCTTAGAGCCGAATCCGTTCATTAAACTTGACCACGAGAAAATCACGAGGAATTTGATTCTTGGGAAGAAAACAGAAAAAGAAGAAGAGATGGACTGGTATGTCACCGAGTGTTATTTATTGAAGATGAAAGCGATAAAGGACTTTGAATACAGGTTTTTTGAAAACCGGTATGACCCTATATACGAAATTGATGTTGAGAAAGAAGTTGGGAAAGAACTGGATGAGGATAAGCTGAGAGGTTATTTTTTAGAGTATTTGGATAAGAAAAATGAAATACCGGAGTCAGAGATTGTAACAGTTAGCGAGGTATTGGACAATTTTGGTGTGGATAAGGAGCGAGTGGTTGAGATTTTAACTGGGAAGATATTTTGTCCAAACTGTAAAAGATATCTCTTTACAATTGAAGAAATTGAGAAAAATGGGAATTGTAAGATATGCAATGAGAAAGTAAATATAGACGAAGTTACCAATGAAAAAATTTATGACACACAATTCCTTAATAAACTTATAGATAGCGAGATAGACTTTGATAGAATAGACCATGTGAAGAGGGATTCTGTGGTTTGCGGGCTTTCGCTGATAAGTTTCAGGCTTTTGGAGCTGCTTGGCAGCATGTCAATTGTGCTTCCTAAAAGTGATGTACATAAGGAGATTCATAACAGAGATAATAAGCCCTATATTTTAATATCAGAAGACGGTCTTCTATACGTAATGGATTTGCTTACTGCACGAAGGAGCGTGTTCAGAGATATTTTGTATTCTGATGAGAACAACTGGATAAATGGTGTGGTGAACCAGATAACAGCGCTGGCGGTGAGATACCTTCCACACTTTAAGAACATGCTACCGTTTATCACAGACCCGATACTTGCTCATTTCTATACGAACGACATGTTTCTTGGCACGCAGATAGAGAAATTGAACAAATTATTTCACGGTGTGATGGATTATTCGGCTTACGGGAAGCCGATGCGGTATAAGTTAAAGGAAGGGGTGATTGTTAAGGATGAGGATATAAAGAAAATGTACAGGCTAATTGAGGATATTAATGACGAATATGAAAGGTTAGAGTTTCCAGCGGTTGTGTTTTATACGAATATTAAGCCCACAAAGTGTCCGAATTGTAGAAAAGAAGGAACATTGAAAGAATCTAAGAAAATGTTATGTCCTTCTTGCAAGAAAGAACTAACTGCTGAACTTAAATGTAAAAATGAAAACTGTGATAGGTTCGAAAGAACCATAAAACCAGAAGAAGCAGTAAAAGTGCTTGAATGTAATAAGTGTAATGCGTTTTCCGTCATTATAGATCCCTTAGAAGATTTGGAGAAATTATCAGAATGTCCATTTTGTGGTAGAGAGACTGAAAAAGTAAAGAAGAATTGTATCAAATGCAAAGGTAAAGAATGCGGGAAATTGGTATGCAAATTGATAGACCAAAGGTGGGATGACATGCTCGTTTATGGAAAGAAGTTTAAGAAGACAAGAGAAGATAAAGAAAAAGAAGATAAAGAAAAATATTATCAATTCAAAGATCTTGTAGGGAAATACAAAGACACATCACGGGAGAGATTTCCGGAGAGACCAAGTGAGTTGGATGTGAAGAATTTATTTTATGTTTGGGTTAGTGATTTTGCGATTACTAAAGAAAAGAATGAAGAAAAGTGGAAGGAAGAGATAAAAGAGAAGATAGGTGAAATTTGGGCCGGTAGTAAGGCAGAAGAAGAAACTGAAGAAGAGTTTAAGAGCAGAAAAATAAGCGAATTTGATAGCAGATTTGTAAATCTGGATGTAACTGAAGAAGGGGGTTTAAGAGAAGAGAAATTTACGGGAGGATGATTTAATTGGCCACTAAAAGAGAGGAAAAAATAAAAGAAATAGAAGAAAAATTGGAGCAGGTACTGGGAAAAGAACCAAAAGTGAGTATAAAGAAATTTGAGGCGAAATATGTATTATTAAGAGATTATCTGAATAATCCGAATGTAAGCGGGGAAGGGAAAGATATAGAAAAAGAATTAGACAAGGATATAGGGGATAAGGAAGTGGAGATATTGCCCCTACTTGTCACAAAAAATGTATATATTTTACCAGTTTTAGCGACATTATCAATGATTTTGAAAGCATTAAAAAGTAAGATTAAACAAACTCCAGATAAAGTAAAGGTTAATTTTTTGATTGGAAAAGAAGTAGTAAGATATTCTGAATTCATAAGAAAACCTTTTGAGGAAAGTTATAAACACATTATTGATGTTACGGATGAAATTATACAA